>JBHELL010000027.1:0-18031 GCA_046263075.1 Actinomycetota bacterium
CATGCGGATAGGTCATCGTGACGATCTGTCCGTGGTAGCTCGGGTCGGTCAGCACCTCTTGGTATCCCGACAGCGCGGTGTTGAAGACGACTTCACCGAACGTCTCGCCGCGTGCGCCGAACCCGCGTCCGTAGAACGCGGTTCCGTCTTCGAGGATCAGCAACGCGTCTGCCATCAGCGCTTCTTCACGCTCTTCCCGCGCGCTGCGGCCTTCGCTTCGGCCGCGCGCTTCCCGCGCTCTTTCTTCTTGCGCTGGCGGTCTTTCGCCCAGCGCGTCGGTTTCCTGTCACCTTTCGCCATCGACATCACTCCCGTCTCTGATCGTGGATCGTCCGTTGAAGATCGTGTGCACGACACGCCCGGACAGCTTCCTGCCGGCGTACGGCGTGTTGCGTGACTTGCTCGCGAGCGAGGCCGGCTCGACGATCCATGTTGCGTTGGGGTCGAACGCCACGAGGTTCGCGCGCGCGCCCTGCGTGATGGGACCGCCGTGCCCGTCGAGCCCTCTGACGCGCGCGGGGCTCGTCGACATCGCTTCGACGATGCGGCCGAGCGGGACCTCGGTTTCGCCGAGGACGACGCCGAGGGCGGTCTCGAGGTTCAACATGCCGCAGGGCGCGAGGTCGAACTCGCGCTCCTTGTCCTCGGGCGGATGCGGCGCATGATCTGTCGCGATGCAATCGATCGTTCCATCTGCGAGCGCCGCGCGCAGCGCATCGACGTCCTCACGCGTCCGAAGAGGCGGCGCGACCTTGTACACCGGGTCGTACGACCGCACGAGCTCGTCCGTCAGCGCGAGGTGGTGGGGCGTGACCTCGGCGGTGACGCGCACACCCTGGCGTTTCGCTGCGCGGATCAGCTCGGCCGTACCTGCTGTCGAGACGTGGGGCACGTGCATGCGCGCGCCCGTCAGCTTCGCGAGCGCCAGGTCGCGCGCGACCACGATCTCTTCGGCCTCGGCAGGAATGCCCTGGATCCCGAGGATGCTCGAGATCTCACCTTCGTTCATGTGACCGCCGTCTGCCAGGCCGGCGTCTTCGGCGTGGTTGGCGATGATCGCGTCGAAGGCACGCGCGTACTCGAGCGCGCGCCGCATCAGCCCGCTGTTCTGCACACACCGGCCGTCGTCGCTGAAGAAGTTCACGCGCGCGGCGGACGTGTACATCTCGCCGAGCTCGGCGAGCTTCTCCCCTTCCAGACCCACGGTGATCGCGCCGACCGGGTACACGTCGACGAGCCCCGCTGCGCGACCGAGCGCAGCGACCTGCTCGACCACGGCCGCGGAATCGGCGACCGGATCCGTGTTCGCCATCGCGCAGACGGCCGTGTATCCACCGCGCGCGGCCGCGCGGGATCCGCTGGCGACCGTTTCTGCGTCCTCGCGTCCCGGCTCCCGCAGATGCGAGTGCAGATCGACGAACCCGGGCGCTACGACCAACCCATCGCAGTCGATCACCGTTGCGCCGTTGGCAGAGACACGACCGACGTCACCGATCGTCGAGCCGTCGACGAGCACATCGGCCGTCTCGTCGCGCCCGGATCCCGGATCGACGAGTCGTCCCCCCTTCAGCAGGAGCTTCATTCGACCGGCACCTCCGCGCGCGCGTCGGCGCCGCCGAGCATCAGGTAGAGCAGAGCCATCCGGACGGCAACGCCGTTCGCGACCTGGTCGGTGATCACCGATCGGGGAAGCTCGGCCGCGTCGGCGGTGATCTCGACGCCGCGATTCATCGGACCCGGGTGCATGATCAGCGCATCGTCCTTCAAAAACGCAGCGCGCGCGGTGTCGAGCCCCCACAGCCGCGAATACTCCCGCAAGGACGGGACGTAGCCCACCTGCATCCGCTCGAGCTGCATGCGCAACAGGTACACGACGTCTGCCTTCGGCAGCACGTCGTCCAAGCTCGCGGAGACTTCGACCCCCCACGTCTCCACGCGCGGGGGTAGCAACGTAGGTGGACCGACGAGCGTCACCTCGGCGCCCATCATCTGGAGCCCCCACACATCGGAGCGCGCGACGCGGCTGTGCGCGACATCACCGACGATCGCGACGCGCAGCCCCGCGAAGGACGGGAAGTGCTGCCGGATCGTATAGAGGTCGAGCAGCGCTTGCGTCGGATGCTCGTGCATCCCGTCACCGGCATTGATGACGTGCGCGCGCACCCACTCTGCGAGCCGGTTCGGCGCGCCGGACGACTTGTGCCGGATGACGATCGCGTCGACGCCCATGGCTTCGATGGTCTGCGCCGTGTCCTTCAAGGACTCACCCTTCTCGACCGCCGAGCCGCTGACACCGAAGTTGACGACATCGGCACTGAGCCGCTTCGCCGCGAGCTCGAACGACGTGCGGGTGCGCGTGGACGATTCGTAGAAGAGGTTCACGACGGTCTTGCCGCGGAGGGTGGGGTACTTGCGCGTGATCCTCGGTCCTTCGGCTTGGAAGACGGCCGCAGTCGCGATAACACGCTCGATCGCCTCCGGGTCGAGATCGCGGATCGACAGCACGTGCCGGATCACGACACACCCTCTTTCACGGTTCCGAGCAGCACTTCGTCGGTGCCGTCGATCTCGTCCATCAACACTCGCACCTCTTCGCTACGGCGCGTCGGCACGTTCTTCCCGACGTAGTCGGCGCGGATCGGCAGCTCACGGTGTCCCCTGTCGATCAGGACGGCGAGCTGCACCGCGCGGGGGCGCCCGAAATCCACCAGCGCATCGAGTGCCGCGCGTGTCGAGCGTCCCGTGTACAGCACGTCGTCGACGAGGATGACGACGCGGCCGTCGATCGACGGCATGCGTGTCGGCGACAGAGCCGCCGGCGCGCGCAGCCCGATGTCGTCTCGGTAAAGCCCGATGTCGACCGAGCCCACCGGCGGACGGGTTCCTTCGATCTGCTCGATCCGCGCCGCGAGCCGCTCCGCGAGGTGGACCCCGCGAGTGATCACGCCGATCAGCACGACGTCCCCGGCACCCTTGTTCCGCTCGACGATCTCATGCGCGACGCGCGCGAGCGCGCGGTCGAAGTCCGACGCCTCGAGGATCGTCGCGGTCGGCTCGAAGGTCAGCCGGCTCGCCTCCCCCGGCGCGCGGGGGAAGGGGCGGCTGGGGAAGGTAAGAAGAAAGCCCGCAGCCACTCGCTGCGAGCCGTCGTCGTACGCACGTCTTCCGCTCCCTTCCGGGCCTCACGGGACCCGCTCTTAAAGGGTGTCGGCGCAGTCTACACCGGCTCGGCGCGCGGCTCCAGCCTGAAACCGCGCGCCTCGTGTCGGGGTTAGGCGGCGCGCGGCTCTTGCTCTTCGCGTTCGCGGACGACGCGCGGGTTCCGGATCGAAAGGACCACGACGCCGCCGGCGAACCCGAGCAAGAACGCGAGCACGCCCCAATAGAACCCGTTCAACCCAAGCGTGAAGACGCCGTCGATCGAATACCGGCCGGCTCCGGCGAACGCGATCCCCGTCGTGACGGCGATCAGGACCAGCGGATATTCGCTGCCGCCCTTACTCACCCACAAGCCGTTCTTCTTGTGGACGGCGCCGATCGCGTTCACCATCATCCCGATGATCGCGGCGCAGCCGAATGGGGTGAGCATCCCGAGCGTGAGGAGAAGGCCGCCGCCGGCCTCGCCGACCCCGCCGAGGATCGCCATCGCCCTGGGCGGGTGATAGCCGAGCGAGCCGAACATCCGGCTCGTCCCTTCGATCCCGCCGCCTTCGAACCATCCGAACAACTTCTGACAGCCGTGACCGACGAACAACAAGCCGATCACAACGCGCATGATCAATATGCCGATGCTCATGCTTGTTCCATTCCCCGGTCCGCCCGAGATTCACTGGCTGGATCACCCAGGGCGGCGTTCACGCGCGACCCGGCCGAGCAGGCCGTTCACGAAACGGCCTGAATCTTCCGTCGACAGCAGCCGCGCCAGCGCGACGGCTTCGTCGACCACGACGCCGGTCGGAACGTCGGTGAAGAGGAGCTCGAAGGTCCCGATGCGCAACACGTTGCGATCGACGACGGGCATGCGATCGATCGTCCAGTGCTCCGCTCGTTCTGCGATCACGCGGTCGATCTCCTCGGAGTGCTGCGCGACGCCCTCGATCAGGGCGCGCGCGTAATACGGCAGGTCCGGATCGTCGAGCCGCGCGCGCAACTCACCGCCGCCGACATCCCATGCATGCAACGCTTCCAGAGCGGTGCGTCGCGCGCGCGACCGTGTCTTTGGCTGCTCGGCCGGCGGTGGCTCGACGTACGGCCGATCCTGCACGATCGCCGCGTCGGCGACGCGGTGCTGCTCGGCCAGCGCTGCGATCTGCTCGGGGTGATACCGCTTGCCGCGCAACGTGCGAACAACGTCGAGCTGGCGAGAGTTCTCCCAGTAGTCGATCAGATTGCGGTCGATATCGAACTTGCGGACGGCATCTGCCGCAGACAGCAGCTCGTCCTCGGCCGGCTCGCTCACGACACGCGAGTGATGTACTCCCCGGTCCTCGTATCGACCTTGACGACCTCTCCGGGGCCGATGAAGAGCGGCACCTTGATGACTGCGCCGGTCGACAGCGTCGCCGGCTTCGTTGCGCCGGAGACGCGGTCGCCTTTGACGCCGGGGTCCGTCGACTCGATCTTCAGCTCGACCGACGCGGGCAGCTCGACGGAGATCGGGCGGCCTTCGTATAGCGCGATCGTCGCCACCTGACCTTCCGACAGGTAGTTCTTCCCTTCGCCGATCTCGCTCTCTTCGACGGAGAGCTGGTCGTAGGTCTGGGAGTCCATGAACACGTAATGCGTACCGTCGTGGTACAGGTATGACATGTCGCGCTTATCGACGATCGCTTGATCGACGTTGATACCCGCGTTCAGCGTGCGTTCCACGACCGAGCCGGTCATCACGTTGCGCAGTTTCGTCCGAACGACGGCACCACCCTTGCCCGGCTTGTGATGCTGGAACCAGACGACCGACCACAGGGTGCCGTCGAGGTTCAGGACCATGCCGTTCTTCAGATCGTTCGTGCTGACCATCAGACAACCACGAGCTCCTTCGTCGATCCGGTGAGGATATCGCAGCCGTCTTCGGTGACTACCACGGAGTCTTCGATGCGGACGCCGCCGGTGCCGGGGAGATAGATGCCTGGTTCGACGGTGATCGCCGTGCCTGCCTCGAGCACGTGCGTGCCGCCGCGTCGCACCGGCGGTGCTTCGTGCACCTCGAGCCCGAGGCCGTGCCCGGTGCCGTGCCCGAACGTGTACCCGTGCTTCTCGAGGTAGTCGCGCGACGCAGCGTCGACGTCGCCGCCTGTAACGCCCGCGCGTACGGCGTCGAGCCCCGCTTGCTGGGACGCTTGGACGAGGTCGTAGATCTTGCGCATCTCCGCCGACGGCTCGCCGAAGGAGATGGTGCGTGTCATGTCGGAGTGGTAGCCCCGGAACGTCGCGCCGAAGTCGAGCTTCACGAGATCGCCGCGCGCGAGCTTGCGGTCGGCCGGATGGTGATGTGGCTCGGCGGCTTGCTCACCGAACGCGGCGATGGTGTCGAAGCTCAATCCTTCAGACCCGGCCTTGCGCATCTCGTACTCGAGGATCGTGGCGACCTCGACCTCGGTCATGCCGTCCTTCAACTGTGGCAACAACGCGGTCAGCGCTTGATCGGCGATCGAGCACGCAGTGCGGAGCGCGTCGATCTCACCGTGGTCCTTGATGATGCGGAGCTTCTCGATCTCGTCGGTCGTTTCGACGAGCTCCACACCCGGGAGCGCTTCGCGCAGCGACCGCGCCGTCGAGAGTGTCACGTAGTTCGCCTCGACGGCGAGCCGCTCGATCTTCGCCTCGGCGATCACCGCAGCGAGCGTTCCGATCATCCCGCCGGCTTCGCCGATCATCTTCGCGCTCGTGTAATACACCTCGCGGCGGATGTCGGGCACCTCGTGCGACGACTGCTCTTCGTACCGCGGGTCTGTTAGGAAGATGTCCTCAGCGCCGACGATGACCTGACCGTTGGACCCCGAGAACCCCGTGAGGTACCGGACGTTCACCTGCTTCATCGACAGCAACGCGTCGACGCCGATCTCGGGGAGCCGCGCGCGCAACTTCTCTCGTCTGCTCTTCATCGTTCCTCCAATTCCGCCACGGCTTCGAGCGCAAGCAGGTACCCGCGGATCCCGAATCCCACGATCTTCCCGCGCGCGACCGGCGTGATCAGGGACCGCCGCCGGTACGGCTCGCGCGCTTCGATATTAGATATGTGTACCTCATAGACGGCCGCGGCGCAGCCGGCGACCGCATCGGCAAGCGCACGCGAGTAGTGGGTCAGAGACGCCGGGTTGATGATCACCGCGACTGCATCGGTGTTCTTGACCGCCGCTATCACCTCGGATGCATCGTCGCTTTGCACGCATCCCACCTCGAGCCCGAGCTCCTTGCCGCGCGAGATCAGCATCTCTTCCAGCTCGGCGAGGGTCGTCCGGCCGTAGATCTCCGGCTGCCGTTCGCCGAGGCGCCCGAGGTTCGGCCCATTCACCACGAGCACCTTCACCGGACCGCCTCGTACGCCGCGCGCAAGGCATCTTCGGGGATGTCCCGTGTTACGACCGGCTTGCCCAGATCCTCGAGAAGCACGAAACGGACACCTTTGTCGTATTTCTTGTCGCGCTGCCACACCTCGGCGATGGCTTCGTACTCGTGAGCGGCGCCCTTGGTTGGCAGCCCGAACAGCTCGAAAAGCGCCTTGTGTTCGCTCACGCGATCCTTCATCCCGAGCGCCACCGCGAGATGGGCGGCGAACATCATGCCGATCCCGATCGCTTGTCCGTGGGTGCGGCCGGTGTAGTTGTCGAGCGCTTCGATCGCATGGCCGAGCGTGTGTCCGTAGTTCAGGTGCGCGCGCGCGCCTTGCTCGGTTTCGTCTTGGCTCACGATGTTGACCTTGATGGCGGCAGCATCGGCGACGAGCTGTTCGAGCGTGTCCACGTCGCGGGCGTCGATGTCGGGCTGCGCGCGCTCGACGAAGGACAGCAGGTCGGCATCGGCGATGAGCCCGTGCTTGATGACCTCGGCCATGCCGGTGCAAAGGTGCTCAGCCGGGAGATCGCGGAGCTGCGATACGTCGGCGATAACCGCGCGCGGCTGATGGAAGGATCCCACGAGGTTTTTTCCCTCGGGCAGGTCGATCGCCGTCTTGCCTCCGATCGCAGCGTCGACCATGGCGAGGAGCGTCGTGGGCATGGCAACCCAACCGAGACCTCTGTTGAACGTCGCGGCCACATATCCGGCGAGGTCGGTCGTCGCACCTCCGCCATGCGCGAGGACGAGATCACCACGGTGGAAACCCTCCCGCGCCAGCCAGCGCCAAAGCCGTTCCGCCGCAGCCGCGGTCTTGTCGGCCTCTCCGTGCACCTCGGCCCAGGCCACGCGGTCTCGACCTATCTCTTCGACCAGGCCGTACAGGCCGGCCAAGAACGATGCCGGGTCCTCGATGATCGCGATCCGCTCGGCTTCCTCGATCCACGGGATCAGGCCGGCGCTCCCCCCGACGATGTCGTGTCCGACGTAAATGTCGTACGACCGCTCCCCCAGCTCGACGCGCAGCGTCTTCACGTCAAAGCCTCGATGATGCGTTCGGCGATCTCCTTTGGATCGCCGTCGTCGGTATCCACCACGACGTCGGCCGCTGCTTCATAGCCGGGCGCGCGCTCGGCGAGCAGCCGAGACAACGCCCCGCGCGCCTTCAGGAGCGGGCGGCCCTCCGCCGTGCGCAGACGCGCGCGCAAGGAGCCTTCCGACGCGCGCAGATACACGACGACGCCCGCCTCTTTGAGGATGGTGTGGTTTCGCAATTGCAGGATCGACCCGCCGCCGCACGCGATGACGCGCGACGATCCGTTGCACGCCGTCTTGACCGCGGCGTGTTCGAGCGTGCGGAACCGAGCCTCGCCTTTCTGCTCGAAGATGTCTTCGATCGACATCTTCGCCTTCCGCTCGACCATCTCGTCGGTGTCGTAGAGCTTGAAGCCGAGCGCATCGGCGAGGGCGACGCCGGTCGCCGATTTCCCGGCGCCCATGAATCCGATAAGCACGATGTTCCCCGGCATCAATCGAGCGATGCGCGGTACGCGCGCAGGGTCCGTTCAGTCTCGGCGAGCGAATCGCCGCCGAACTTCTCGAGCATCGCGCGCGCGAGCACGAAGGCGACCATCGACTCACCGACCACACCGGCCGCCGGAACCGCGCAGACATCGGATCGCTGCGTGATCGCAGGGGCGTCTTGACCCGTTCGGTAATCGACGGTGGGCAACGAGCGCGCGAGGGACGACAGCGGCTTCATGGCACCACGCACGCGCAAGACCTGTCCGGTCGTGATGCCGCCTTCGGTGCCACCGCTCCGATCCGTCGGACGCGCGAAGCCGCGTTCGATAACGTCGTGCGCCGCCGAGCCGCGCGCGCGCGCGACCTCGAACGCAGGTCCCACCTCCACGCCCTTGACCGCATGGATCGACATCATGGCTTGGGCGAGCTCGGCGTCGAGCTTCCGGTCCCACTGGACGTGGGATCCGAGCCCGACCGGCACACCGTACGCCAGCACCTCGAATACACCGCCGAGCGTGTCCCCGGCTCGACGCATGTCTTCGATCAAAGCGATCATCCGGTCTTCCGCGGTCTTGTCGAGGCACCGCAGCGGCGAGCCGTCGATCTCCTCGACCTGCTCCGGCGACGGCAGCGATCCGACCGCAACGACATCGCCGATCGACAACACGTGAGAGAAGACCTCGATCCCGAGCGCTCGCAGCAACGCCTTGCAGACCGCACCGACGGCGGCGCGCGCCGCCGTCTCGCGCGCGCTCGCACGTTCGAGGACCGGGCGCACCTCGTCGAAACCGTACTTCTGCATCCCCGCGAGATCGGCGTGACCGGGACGCGGTCGCGTCAGCGGCGGCTCCTCGACGACGGCATCGTCTTCGCCGACCGCCATCACCTGCTGCCACTTGGGCCACTCGGTGTTGTGCACGATGATCGATATCGGGGAGCCGATCGTGCGCCCGTGACGGATGCCGCCGAGGATCTCGAGGCGGTCCTCCTCGAGCTTCATCCGCGTTCCGCGGCCGTACCCGTGACGACGGCGCGCAAGCTCGGCGCGGATCTCCTTCTGGTTCACCGGAACGCCGGCGACCATACCTTCGAGCAGCGCGGTCAGCGCCGGGCCGTGCGATTCACCCGCGGTGAGGAAGCGAAGCATGCGGGCATGGTATCGCGGCGGTGCGCAGGAACACGGCGCAAAAGGAAAGGGCGACCTGCTCACAGTCGCCCTTTCGCCCGCGCCATTCCCCCTGAGGATGGACGCGGGTTGCTACTTCAAGATCTCTTGCCCGATGCACAGCGAGAAGCGCTCGTCTCCGAACAGGAACGTCCCGCACCTGTCGGTGATGTCGAGCACTTGGAAGTTCGTCGCGAACGTTTGGCCCTTCTTGACGGTGTAGTTCTTATCCGCGACCGACACCGTCGCCATCGGTGTATCGCCCTGCTTGAACACGTCGATCAACGTGACTCGGCGCTGTTCACCGCTCGGATTCGGTCCGCCGGGCCCGCCGCTCGATGGGGTCGGCGGAGGCCCGCCACCGGGCGCGCCGCTCGATCCGATCCCCGGCTCGAATGGGTTCCGACCTTCACCGGTTGCCCCGACGACGGTTCCGGCACCAGAAGGCGTGGGTGTCGGGGTCGAGGTACGCGGCTTCAGCGAGGGCCCGATCGACTCCGGCTCGTTGGAACCGCCACCACTCGACACGAGCGCGTATCCGATAACTGCGATGAGAAGCACGATGCCCGCCGCGATGATCATCTGCTCGCGACGGGACCGGCCTTTGACGTAGTCGGTTACCCGACTCACGGCGACGCTCCCGCAGACGGAGTTTCCGTCGGGACCGGCGCTGCTCCGATCTGCGCGGTCGGCTGCACGACGTACATCTTGAGAGACAGGGTCGACTGCAGCGTCGTCTCTCCGGTTACGGCATCGGTTTGGGGGCTGACGGAGATCGAGCCGACCTCGACGACGCGACGCATGTTCTCGATCCGCGCGAGGAAGTCCTCGAGCGGGTAGAAGTCGCTCGCGACGACGATCGTCACGTTCACTTGCTGGACGCCGGTGGCGTTCGCGATCTTCGTCGGAGGGCTCGGCGCGATCGATTGCAGATCCACGCCCGCTTGTGTCGCGGAGGCCTGCACCTGGCGGATGAAGTCGGGCAGGTCGGGTTCGGATGGAAGGGCCCCGGCGACGGCGTTGAGCCGCGCGCGAAGCTCTGGTTCCTGCTGACGGATGTCCTGCAGCTTCTGGATCTGCGACTGGAGGTCGGCCTCGTCGGCTTTCGCGGCGGCGACCTTGTCTTTCGTATCCGCGATCTCGGCCATCTTCGGCTTGAGGAAGAACATGAAGAAGACCACGGCGACGAAGATGGCAGCGATGATCGCAACCAGCATCTGACGCGGGACCTTGTTCATATCTTCCTCTGGGCGCCGCTCTGATTCGTGCGGAACGCTTTGCTCGAGAGTTGGACGCTCGAGTTGAAATTGACGATCGCCGTACCGTCGAGGGACGCCTTCGCCGACAGCGTCACGTACGGAAGCGTGAATGCGTCGATCTGGTTGAGCCGCGTCAGCCACACCGCGACATCCAGATGCGTGAACGTGGTCCCATTCATCTGGATCGTGCCGAGCGCGGGTGCGCTCGCGCCGGCCCCGGCGTTCGCGCCGGCGGCCGCACTCCCGACGGCCGGAGCGGAGACGCTTCCGGAGAACCCCGTTAGCCAGGTTTCCGGCGGGATCACGAGGCTGACGTCGGACAGCACGACGCTCCATCGCACCTCGTCCGCGGTAAGCCCCGATATGAGCGAGGTTTTGGACTTGAGCTCTTGATTGAGCGCTTCGAAGTCGCCGAGATCGTGAAGCTGCGCGCGCAAAGAGTCATTGGTCGCGGTCTGCGCCTTCAGGTCGTTCTGCACCCCGTGCAGCCGGAGGATCTGGAACAGGTACGCGCCGATGATGATGGCAACAACTCCGACGGCGGCCATGACCACTGCGGTGGTCCGTTGCCGCGTACGACGGCGGATCTCGATCTCGCGCGGGAGGAGATTGACGCGACGAACGCTCGTCGTCATTCTTCGATCGCCAGCCCGACCGACACCGCAGCAACCGCGGCCACTTGTTCGAGCTGATCATCTGTCAGCCCAAGATCTCCTACCTTCACGCGTCCGAGCGCATCCGCGCGCTCGACGGGAAGCCCGAGCCCGTGCGACAGCCGCTCGGCGAACCCGTTCAAGCGCGCGCCGCCGCCTGCGACGAGAACGCGCGACAACCGCACCGCGTCCGGCTGGGATTGGTAGTACTCGATCGAACGTCTCACGTCGTCGATGAAACCGCGCGCGCGATCCTCGATAACTCGCGCCGATCCCGACGCAACCTGCGCACCTTCCGGACTCAAGCCCACCGCGGCCTTCTCGGCTTCGGCTTCGTCGGCCGACACACTCATCACCGAAACGAGCGAATCCGTGATGTCGGAGCCGCCTGCCGACAAGATCCGGACGAACTTCGGCGCGCCACCGATGTGCACGACGATGCTCGTCACGCCGGCGCCGATGTCCACGACGGCCTCGGCCACGGGCTCTCCGACGAGCGGCTCGAAGGAACCGACCAAACAACGGACCGCGGCGAGCGGAGAGAGATCGACGCTGACCGGCTCCAGGCCGGCGAGGTTCACCACGGTGATGAACTTGTTGATCATGTCTTGGAGCGCCGCAACCGCGAGCAGGCGCATCATCGCCGCTCCGTCATCGCCGACGAACTCGTCGAGCACGATGAAATCCAGCGTGGCGTCGTCGATGGGCATCGGGATGTAATCGGCGACTTGGTACCCCAGCGCGCCTTGCAGATCGGCCTCGTCCATCTTCGGGACTTCGACCTGACGAACGACGACGTTCTGGTTCGAGACGCTGATCGCGACTTTCTTGCTCTTGAAACCTCCGCGCCGCCACAGGTCTTTGAGGGTCTCGGCGACCCGGTCCGGGTCCACGACCTCGCCTGCGACGATCGCACCCGGCGGCAACGACAGCTGAGCGAAACGGACGAGCGTCCCGGGGTCGTTGCCCTTGACTTCGGCCGCGCGCACAGCACTCGTCCCGATGTCGAGCCCGATCGTTCCCCTAGGCACGGACTTCTCCCTCAGTCAGACCGTCGAAGTGCACCGTTCGCGCCGACAGATAGCCGGAGACGTCGCTCTCCCTGATCCGGTAGTTCTTGCCGACCCGGAGTGCCCCGAGCTGGCCACCCTTGATGAGGCGGTACACGGTCATGTTGGACACGCGCATCACGTCGGCGACTTCGCCAACGGTAAGGAGCCGGTCTTCCGGAACCGGGCTCTGGTGCGCCATCCTCTCCCGCCGATCTTGTAGTCGATAATCTGCCGACTCACGAGCTAACAGTAACCCCATGAGCAACGCGTGCCACGGAAGTTAACGGTTCCGTTCAAGCAGCGTCAATATGCTGGTTCGACACCGAGACGGTTGCCTTTAGAATCACACGGGCGTAATTCGCAGACTTTTATCTGCCGAGCCATACCTGGATGAGATTCCCACCCCAGAGGACGCCGATGATCGTCCCGGCGACCAGGTACGGCCCGAAGGGGATCTGCGACTTTCGGCCGCCCTTCCGGGCCGCGATCAAGGCGATCCCGCCGACGGCCCCGATGAAGAACCCGAGGAACAACCCGAGGAAGACGCGCGCGCCGGCTTTCGGCAGGTATCCGAGCATCATCCCGAGCAGGAACGAGAGCTTGACGTCCCCCATCCCCATCCCTGCCGGATACACGAGCGCGATCAGAAAGAAGAAGACGAAGGCCGCAGCGCCCCCGATCAGCGCGGTTCCGAAGCGTCCGATGCCGGGCCCGAGGGCCGCAGCGATCGCAAGCAAGACCACCCCCGCGACGGTCGTCGGGTAGACGATCTTGTTCGGAAGCAATTTGTGCTCGGCGTCGATGAACGACAGCACCACGAGCGCCCACACGAGCGGCAGGTACGCGATCAGATCTGTCGTGCGTGTGAGCCGGGCCGCGAACAGGGCGAACAGCGCGCCCATCAGCAGCTCGACGATCGGATACCGGATAGATATCGCGGCCTTGCACGTCCGGCATCGCCCGCGAAGCGCGACCCACGACACGAGGGGGATGTTCTCGTACCAGGCGAGCGCGCGCGCGCAGCCTGGACACCGAGAGCCGGGACTGACGATCGATTCCTTGCGCGGCACGCGCCACACTACGACGTTGGCGAAGCTCCCGAAGAGCAAACCGCCGACACCGGCGATCGTGACGCCGGTGGGCGTCATGCGAACCTCTCACCCATGTCCGGTCAGGCTACCTTGTCAGGGTTTCAGCTCCACCCAACGAGTGACCTCGAACGTGACCGGACCGAAGCCCGAGAGCCGTTCCACGCGAGAGTCGTACGTGAGGGTCTGGTTGTTCTTTACCTCGATGTCGTCGGAATAGACGGCTCCGCACGTAGTGGCGTTGTTCTTCACCGCGGTCGGCCCGTACGGTGCGTAGGCGAGAACTGCGGTTGCGCACGACGGCTGAAAGTTGTTCTTCAGGTCGATCGAGCATTCGCTGGCGTCATTGTTGACGTCACAGCTCGTTCCGGTCGGCGGGTCGTAGGTCGAAACGAGGACGAAGATCTTTTGGAGGTTGTTGTCTGAGAGCCCGTTCGCGAAGATGGGCGTGTTGGACACGATGGTCGTGTCTCCGATGATCGTGACCCCCGTGAGATCGATCCGATTATCTTGGCTGACGGGAGCGGATTGATTGATGTAGAAGGTTCCCTGGATCTGCTTGCCCGGCTGTGCGTTCACATAGGACGTGAAATCGGCGACCGCGGTCGAGGAGGCCGATCCCGCGGTTCCGAACTGGTGCAGGGTCGTTGCATCGTAGTTGGAGGGGGACCAGGTGAATACCGGCAGTGCGTTCGTTGCCGGCGCGCTGATGCACACATTGCTCGTCGTGCCGCCTTGGACATTGCCGGGACCCGTGAAAGTGCCCCAGGTCTTCCCCGATCCCGTAACGACCGCTCCGGAGTCGACGTGGATGTTGTAGTTGCCTTGGTTCGCGCCTCCGCACTTGATCGGGTCCGGCGGGTTCACAACGGTTGCTTTCACGTTCCCGCCGACGCTCGCGTTCGTCTGGACGTCGATCGCATAGCTCGTCGCCGGGTTGAATCCGCCGCTGGTCGCATCACGATCGATGATCGAGCCGTTCTCTTCGGATACGTATCCGGTCGCCCCTGTGACCGAGCCGTGCACCGTGGTTCCTGCAGTGACGACGACGTTCTGGTTCGCCCAGATGTCACCTGTGACGATGTCGTTGTTCTTCGTCGTCACAGACGTGTTCGAGAAGAGGGCATACTTGAAAGACGCAGGCGGTGCCATCTTGATCTGGATCTTCCTCGTCGCGGCCAGTTGATGGCCCTGTCGCACCGATCCCGTTGACGCGATCGTGTAGTTGTTATGTGCGTCATGGCTTACCGTGACCGAATACGTGCCTTCATCGATCGTTCCGCTGAACGAACCGCTGTATCCCCCGGACGTCTGCACCGTCGACATCGCTTGCTCGGCGCCCGATTCAGCGACGTGCAGTGCCTGCACCCAGTCCCGTCCGCGCGTGACGGCCTTGTCCCCGTTGGTCGCGACCGCGAGGGACATGACCACGAGCGTCATCGTCACGGCCGAGAGCACGACGGCGATGATCATCGCGATGCCGGCTTCCTCGCCGCGCGCGCGACGCACGATGCCGGAGATCATGAGGGGCTCCTGTTCCTCAGGCGGACCTGCGATGTCAGCACTATGACCGCCGGATCGGTCGAGTAGTGCGCGGGGCGCGCTTTCAACGTCAGCGTCACATCGGTTGCGCCCGTGATGGATGGTGAGTACGCGAAGATGCTCGTCGACGTGAGCCCGGTCAGCAATGTTGATGTGGTGGTGCCCATCGTCCTCGTCAGCGTCGTGCCGGAGGCGCGCCACGTCACCGTGATCGCGCTGCCGTTGTCGAACGTGTCCATGTGGAGCAGGGACACCCCGGAGTCGGAGTAGATGTTCGTGGCTTGCCGGATCTCCTTACTCATGCGCTCCATCGAGAGCCGGATGTCGTTGTTCACCTCGTTGCGCTTGTCTTGGCGAACCGTTGTGCGCTGCACGACCGCGAACAGTGTGTACATCGCAGTGACGACGATGAGGAACACGCCCAACGCGATCGTGAGCTCGATGACCGACATCCCGGCCTCAGGAGCACTGATTCTTCGAAAGCGTGACCACATTCGTGGGATTCCCTTCGTTTCCCGCCTTGTCGTACGCCGTGACCTCGTACTGGACCGAGTCGTAGCTCTTTTGGTCCGTGTTCTGAGCGCTTAGCTGCGCGGTGGTTGCGAGAAGCGTCCAGCCGCCGCCGTTCACCTGCTTGTAGACGCGGTACCCGAGGAAGTTCGTATCCGAGGATGAGCCCCAGCTCAGCGAAACCGTTCGATCGGATCCCGCGCAGCTGACCGTCCGCCCGAGCGTTCCCGGTACGGTCGGCTTGAGGGTGTCGAGGACGATCGATTGCGGCCCGATCGTCGCGATGTTGCCTTGGCCGTCTTGATAGTGCGCCCACACGCGCTTCGTTCCGTCCCCCGTCGTCAGGATCCACGAAACGACCTGTGCGCTTGGGCCGTACGTGAACCAGGTTCCGTAGGTGACGTTGTCGTTCGAGAGCTGAGCCTGGATCGGCGTGCAGGGGTCGGAGGGCCCGACCTTCACCTGTGCCGTCGTGCTATTCGTATATCCCGTCGCTGCACCGGTCCCCGAGAGGATCGTGAGCGTCCCTGTGGGCGGAGTGCTATCGCCGGGACACGGCCCGGTCGGGGTGGGGCTCGGCGTCGCGGATGGGGAAGCCGTCGGCGTCGATCCTTGCTGCGGCGTCGTCGAAGTACCGCCGACACTGACCGAGTCCTTCGTCAGGAACGCGCTCACCTGCAATGTGCTCTTGCGTCCGGGGTTGGCACTAGAGCTGAACACCTCGACGACCGTGAGACGTTTGTAGTCGTGCGCGGTCGAGCCGCCCACCGGGTCGTCGACCCACGTCACGTAGTCGTACGAGGTGAGGCTCGTGCTGCCGACTACCGTGGGGCCGTCGATGTGCGCGACTGCACCGCCGGTCGCGATGTCCTCGTACGCGCCGTTGTGCGCGTGGTCGTATCCCGTGCCGGCCACGTTCACATAGAAATCAGGGTTCTTCGGATCGCTGGAGTGACCCGGCGCAGATTGGAGCGCGACCTGGTCGTACGGGATGTTACGGATGTGCTCGAGCGCGCCGTTGGCTTGCTCCGTGGCGGCTTGGCGTTGCTTGCTCTGCACGAGAACGCGGGTCGAAGCCGCGAACGCGCCGGTGAGTGCGATGAAGCCGATGGACAAGATGCCGATCGCAGCGATGATCTCGACCATGGTGAAGCCCGCTTCGCCGTCGCGACGCCGCTGCACCAGCCCTTTCACCCTCGGTCCTCCCGTCATTCGCTTCATCGGTCATATCGACCACTCACAGATGGGTCTTGACCTGCGGAAAAGGCAGAGGGTGGCGGGATCGCCGCCACCCTCATAGGCCTGGTGTTCGTCCTTACCAACCACCGGAGCAGCCGGCGGTGAAGTCACCGCTCGTCGTGCTCTTTCCGAACGTTGTCGGACCCGAGGTCGAATCCGCGATGCAGAACCACGTACCCGACTTGCTCTTCTTCACCAACGTGACCGCGGTCGCTGTTGCGACTTCGACGTCCACCTTCGTGTTCGCCGACGGAGCGGCAGCAACGCCTTCCCACGAAAGGCTTGGTTCGAGGGTCGAGTACTGCGTCGCGGTGGTCGCGATCGTCGGCGAAGCAGCGGACACGTCGAGGAACGACTCGTTGTCCGTGTAGTACGTCTTCGCCGTCAGGAGACCCTGTCGGAGGTCCGCCTCTGCCGCGCGATCTTGGGCCTTCGTACGAGCCCCGAGGAACGTCGGGATGGCGATCGCGATCAGGATTGCGATGATGAGCACGACCACCATGAGCTCGATGAGGGTGAAGCCCTTGTCGTCACGGTTCAAGCGGTTACGGATTGCCTTGAACATGTTCACCTCCTAGAAGTTCTGGCGTTTCCAGAAGGCGTATCGGGGATTCCGCAGCTTCGCTTGAGGGCATGAGCGCGACTTTTTTCGCCTCTTTCGCAGAAGGCACGGAAATAGACTCACCCGGTCTAACACCGGCGTAGCCGAAAGGTGCTAGGAGTGCGCGCGAAGGCCCGCGTCGCCCAGCCTCTGTGGCGCTACTTCACCAAGTTGATGAGGTTGAACATCGGCATGTACAGCGCGACAACCATGCCTCCGACGGTCAAGCCCATCACGACGATCAAGAGGGGTTCGATGAGCGACGTCAATGCGCTCACGGTTGCGTCGATCTCCTGGTCGTAGAACTCCGCGATCTTCTCGAGCATGTTGTCCACCGCGCCCGTTTCTTCGCCGACCGCGATCATCTGCGTGACCATCGAAGGGAAGATCTCGTGCTGTTCGAGTGGCTTCGCCATGCTCGAACCTTCCTTCACCGACGACTGGATGTCGTTGACGGCCTTGGAAACAACGTGATTATTCACGGTGTCCTTGACGATCTCCAGAGCTTGAAGGATCGGAACGCCCGATCGCAACAGCGCGCCGAGCGTCCGCGCGTAGCGCGAAAGAGCGGTCTTATGGACCAGCCCTCCGAAGATCGGAACACGCAGCTTGAAGGCGTCAAAGCGCGCGCGTCCGGCCGGCGACCGGATCCACCTCCGGAAGCCCCAGATGGCTCCACCGAAGAGCAGGACGAGTATCGGGAAGAACTTGCGAGTGATGTTCGACGCGCCTACGAGGATGCGTGTCGGAAGTGGAAGGGTTCCACCCAAACTCTTGTAGAGGTTCTGGAACGTCGGGACGACGAAGAGCAACATCCCGGCGAGGATCAAGATGACGAGCACGAAC
>JBHELL010000028.1:0-13581 GCA_046263075.1 Actinomycetota bacterium
TCTACGCAGGAACGCCGACAACGCCGTCGACGCACGGCTCGACGTATTACAACATGTGGTATCACGACACGCCGGGGTACAACATCACCGCCCCGCCCTATTCGTTGACGCTATCGATGGTTCCGGGGTCTAGCCCCGCGCGATATCGCTACGAGAACTATGCCTTCTTCCCGATCGACGGCCTGTACTACGGAAACGAAGGGAAGTCGCACAACTATTGGTTCACGTTCGAGTCGCACTCCACATTCACCTACCAAGGTGGAGAGGTTTTCAACTTCGCGGGTGACGACGACGTTTGGGTCTTCATCAACCACAAGCTCGTCGTCGATCTCGGCGGCGTGCACCCGCTCGAAGACGCATCGGTAGCACTCGACAGCGTCGCGTCGTCCCTCGGCATGGCGACGGGCGGCACCTATCCGTTCGACCTTTTTTTCGCCGAGCGTCATACGGTCGGGTCGGACTTCGTGATGGAGACCTCGATCGCGCTCACGCCGACGACCCCGCCGTCCAACGCAACGCCGAGCGTATCCATCGACAGCACCGCGCCCGCGGGCGCCGAGGGCTCGGCGATCCCCTTGAACGCCACCGTGACGGACGACGGCACGCCTGCGCTCGCGTGGACCTACACGCTCGGCTCCGGCTGGGATCCGGGCGCCGCGTGTTCGTTCGCCAACCCCGCCGCGGAAGACACGTCGATCTCGTGCACCGATGACGGGGTCGTCACCGCGACGCTGACCGCCGGCGACGGTGTCAACCCGCCGGTCTCCGCGAGCGTGAACGTTTCCGTCGGGAACGCCGCGCCGGTCGCTTCGGGACTGACGCTTACCGGCGCAACCGGACCTGCGTGCGTAGGCGGCAACACGGTGGGCGCGTCCTTCTCGGCAAGCGACGCAGGCACGAACGACACACTCACAGGCACGATCGCGTGGGGAGACTCGACATCGTCGAGCGGATTCAGCGCGACGCACCTCTTCCCCGCCGGCACCTACACGCTGAGCGCCACCGCATCGGACGACGACGGGGGGTCGAGCCTCGCGACCGCCGGGACGACGTCCAGCGTCTCGTTCCTGTACGCGTCGAGCGGCATCCTGCAGCCGATCAACGCGGACGGCTCGTCGCGGTTCAAGCGTGGCAGCACGATCCCCGTCAAGATCCGAGTGACCGACTGCAACGGCACCGGCGTCGGTAGCATCGCGCCGCACATCGCGCTGACGCAGCTCGGTTCCGGCTCCGGCGACGTGAACGAGGTCGCTTCTTCGAGCAGCGCCGACTCCGGTACGACCATGCGCTATGCAACGGACGGTCAATACATCTTCAACCTGTCGACGAAGCTCAGTCAGTTCAACGCCGGGCAGGATCTGACCGCCGGCCGCTACCGGCTTCGTATCACGGCCCCGCAGATCGCACCGATCGTGGTGGACTTCGACATCGTCCGCTAACGGACACGGAAGAGCCGGGGCCGTCGAGCCCCGGCTCTTCTCGTACCGGGTGAACGCGTGTCTACCGCAGGCGATACAGGTCGCGCAGCACCGCAACCTCTGCGCCGTGATGGATCACTTCGCGGTTGACGTGCAAGATCACCTGCGAGAACGGGAACTGGCCGTCGAGGGTCTGCGGCGGTCCTTCGCTTTTCTCGTCGAGCCGCGACGGCGACATCGCTTCAACACCCCGGCGCCACGATCCGAACGACTCGTCGACGAATCCCAGCGCATCCTTCGCCGAGCCCGGCCACGTCACCGAGTCCACGCTCCACGAGCGATCGCCGAAGTGGTAGCTCGCGCGCGCGCCGAGCACATCGGCGATGTGACACAGCCGCCACCCGATCGTGGTGAACGGCGGCGGCTCGACCGGCGGCCACGCGGGATGGGGCACCCAACGCTCCTCGACGAGCTCGACGGTCCAACAGTTGCGCGCGGGCTCCCACCAGAGCTCGTCGTCGGTCAGCCCGTCGAGCCGTGGGCGCAGCTGCGCCTCCCAATGCCAGCCAAGCTGTTCGTACAGCTCTTCGACGCGGGGATCCATCAGTCGACGAGATAGTCGCGCAGCTTCTGCGACCGCGATGGATGGCGCAGCTTCGACAACGTCTTCGATTCGATCTGGCGGATGCGCTCGCGCGTGACGCCGAATTCCTTCCCTACCTCTTCGAGCGTCCGCAGGTGGCCGTCGGTGATCCCGAACCGCATCTCGATGACCTTGCGTTCACGATCCGTCAGCGCGTCGAGCACTCCTTCGAGCTGCTCCTGCATCAATATGAACGACGCGGCGTCGAGCGGCACGATCGCCTCGGAGTCTTCGATGAAGTCGCCGAGGTGCGAATCGTCTTCTTCGCCGATCGGGGTCTCCAGAGAAACAGGCTCCTGGCTGATCTTCAGGATCTCGAGCACGCGCTCGGGCGTCATGTCGAGCTGCGCGCCGACCTCTTCCGGCGTCGGCTCGCGGTTCAGGTTCTGCATCAGCGCGCGCTGCACGCGGAGCAGCTTGTTGATCGTCTCGACCATGTGAACGGGGATCCGGATCGTGCGCGCCTGATCGGCGATCGCGCGCGTGATCGCTTGACGGATCCACCACGTGGCATACGTGGAGAACTTGTAACCCTTCGAATAGTCGAACTTCTCCACCGCGCGGATGAGCCCGAGGTTCCCCTCTTGGATCAGGTCCAGGAACAGCATCCCGCGCCCCACATATCGCTTCGCGATGGATACGACGAGCCGCAGGTTCGCCTCGATGAGCTTCTTGCGCGCGATCTGGCCTTCGCGCTCGACGCGGCGCAGCGCATCGATGAGCTGTTCGGGCGCCGGCCGCTCGTCGATGGCCGGCAGCGCTGCCTTCTCGCACAGGTCGAGCAGCCGTTGTCCGGCGACGTACTCCCCTCGCGCGAGCATAAGCTCCGCCTCGAGGCCCGCTTCGATCTTCTTGGCGAGCATCACTTCTTCGGCACCCGTGAGCAAAGCCACTTTGCCGATGGTGCGCAGGTACATGCGAACCGGGTCGGATGTGGACGTGTCTTCGACGGGGGGAACGACGACGTCGAGCGGCTCCGGCTCGGAGGGCTCCTCTTCTGAGTCGACGATCTCGATCGATTCTCGCTGGATCGCGACGTAGACGGCCTCGAGCTGCTCCGGCGTCGGCTTGCCGCCGTCGAACAGGGCGTCGATCTCGTCCGGCGTGACGTAGCCGCGCGCTTTCCACCGTTGCAGGACGGAGGCCAGCTCGGCGAGTGACGGGGCCTCGACGAGGTTCTTCATCCTTCTTCCTCCACCTCGTCGTCGGGCTTGAGCAGCGCGCGCTTCTCGCGTTCCAAGTCGATCAAACGAACGAACAACAGGTCGTATGTATTCTTCTCTTCGATCGGATTGAGACGTTGAAGCTCTTGTTTCAGATCATCGACCTGCCGCGTGAGAACCGCGCCCTTCAGCCGCGCGAACACCTCCGTTGCCTGACGTTCGTTCACTTCCCCCTCCGGCGCCTGCACGGCGAGTGAAGTGTAGGCCTTGCGCACGTCTGCGTCATCCGACGATGCCGGGTCCGAGCCGCTTGCGAGCGCGGTCCATATCGCGCGATGCGCGGGGACCGAGAAGAACGCGGGGTCGACGTCGTCGGCGAACTGTTTCGCGAGCACGGGGTCGTGTATCGCGATGCGCAATGCTTCTTTCTCGAGTCGCACCTGTCCCGACGAGCGCTTGAGCACGCTGTCGGCGACGGCTTTCGGGGCGACGCCGGTTTGCTCCGCCTTGTTCAGCTCGAGGAACAGGACGTTCGGATCCACACGGATCCAATCCGACAGACGTCGCGCGTATTCATCTCGCACGGCTAAGTGATACGAAGAACGTGACAGGAGTCTTACGCACGCCGCGAGCGCGCGCGCGCGCAACTCGGGGTCGCCCACGTTGTACCGCTCGGCTTCACGTCGCAACGCGACCTCGAGCAGGGGCGGCGCGTCCTCGACGAGCGCGCGGAACCCGTCGGGTCCGAGCGTCGCGATCGCATCGGCCGGATCCTTGCCGCTCGGCATGCGCGCGATGCGGAACAGCACGCGTAGATCTTCGGCCCACGATGCGAATTGCTCGAACGTTTTCTCGCTCGCCGCCTGGCCGGCGTCGTCCATGTCGAGCGCGAATACGAACTGACCCTTCTCACCAAGGAACCGCTGCAACGTGCGCAGATGCTCCAGGCCGAGCGCGGTGCCGCACGTCGCCACGGCCTCGGTGATCCCGGCCTGGTGGAGCGCGATGACGTCGGTGTAGCCCTCAACGAGCACGGCTCGTCCGCTTTTCACGACCTCGCCCTTCGCCCAGTTGAGCGCGTAGAGCATGTGCGCCTTCTTGTAGATCGGGCTCTCGGCGGAGTTGAGGTACTTCGGGCCTTGATCCGTGTCGCGCATGCGGCGCGCGCCGAACGCCACGGGCTCGCCGGTCACGTCGAAGATGGGGAACATCACCCGGTTGCGGAACCGGTCCGACAGCGAACCGTCCGGCGCCCGCGATGCGAGCCCGGCGTCGGACAGTTCGGCGTCCGTGAATCCCTGCCGTTTCAGCGCCGACGCCAAGCCCGGCTTCGAGAAGCCGATCCGGAACTGCACCGCCGTCTCTTTGCCGAAGCCCCGCGACTTCAGATACGTGCGCGCGTCGCTTGCAGCGTCGTCGGTGAGCAACACAGCGTGGTACCACTCGACCGCGGCGCGATGCGCGTCGATGAGCCGCGCTCGCCTGCGGAACGCTTTGCGGTCGGAGTCCGACAGTTGCTCGTAACGCAGCTCGAACCCGGCTCGACGGGCGAGTCGTTCGATCGCTTCGACGAACGACAGGTTCTCGAGCTTCTCGACGAGCGTGATGACGTCTCCGCCTTCGTGACAACCGTGACAGTTGTAGAGCTGCTTGGCTGGGTCCATGTAGAACGACGGTGTCTTCTCGGAATGGAAGGGACACAACGCGCGGAACTGTCGCCCTGCGCGACGCACCTGCATGTACTCCGCCGCGACGTCGACGAGGTTCGACCGCCGCCGGACCTCTTGCACGTCGTCGTCGCGGATGCGTCCTTTCACGACGTGAGCTCCTTGAACGCGCGCAACGCATAGCCGTCGGTCATCCCGGCCACATAATCGGCGACGCGCGTCGAAGGGTCACCCGGCAGTTGCTGATACTCCGATGGCATGAGTAAGGGGTGCTCGGAGTATCGAGCGAAGAGCCTTTCGATCACTTCCTGCGCGCTGTCTCGATCGGCACTGGTTCGATCGGCCAGGTACACCCGCTCGAACATGAACCGGCGCAGCGAATCCATCGCTTGCAGCGCTTCCGGCGCCATCCGGACCTCGGGGCCGCCGACGCTCGGCTCGACGACGGCCATGACGAGCGAATTGATGCGCTCGGCGTGGGTCTTTCCGATCACGGATGACACGTCGTCGGGAACGTCGGCTTCCGTGATGAGATGCGCGCGCACGCCGTCGGCGAGATCGTGGTTGAGGTACGCGATGCGGTCGGCGTAGCGGACGATCCACGCTTCCGGAGTCGCGGGAGGCGGTTGCGCCCACGAGTGACCGACGATGCCGTCGCGCACCTCGTAGGTGAGATTCAGGTTCTCGATGACCTCGACCACGCGAAGCGACTGTTCGGCGTGCTTGAACTTGCGCCCGAGCATCTTCGAGAGGATCCCCTCGCCGATGTGACCGAACGGCGTGTGACCAAGATCGTGGCCGAGCGCGATCGCTTCGGTGAGGTCCTCGTTGAGCCGCAGCGCGCGCGCGATCGTCCGGCCGACCTGCGCAACTTCGAGCGTGTGCGTTAGCCGCACGGTGAAGTGATCGCCCATCGGGGCGATGAACACCTGTGTCTTGTGCTTCAGCCGGCGGAAGGCTTTGGAATGAAGCACGCGGTCGCGGTCTCGTTGGAAGCAGGTTCGGAGCGGATCAGGCTCTTCGACGCGCTCACGGCCCTTCGACGCAGCCGCGAGCGTGGCGTGGGACGCCAACGTCTCCCGTTCGATCCGCTTGGTTTCTTCGCTGATGGTGCTCGTCACGTTGTCGCCCGCTCCAGCGTATGCGTGCCGTGGGACACGCACGCGGAAAAGCCTCAGGCTAAGAGGCGCGCACGCGGGCGGCAAAGCCGGGAAAATCAGATCGACCCGCGCGAGCGTCGAAAGACTCGCCCGGCTAGGCCGATGCAGGCAGCGCGCGCCGCGCCGGTCGCACGAGCATCACGCCGGCGACGACGAGGACGAGCCCGGCGAACCCGAGCACGATCTGGGTGCCGTCGAGCCGCCATATCCCGTGGCGAAGCAAGTGTGCGATGTACGCTGCGAGTAAGCCCACAGCAACCGCGATCACGCGGAGCGAGCAGTGGGCGATCGCGAACGCTCGGCCCCGCGCGCAGTCGTGCACGCGGTCCTGAAGGATCGTGATGCCGCCGAGGAACGTCGCCACCGCGGCACCACCGAATACGAAGCTCATCCCGAAGCCGACTCCGGCGGACGGGAACAGCGCCATCGAAAGCAGGATCGCGCCCATCGCGACCGAACCGAGGTGGAAGAGCCGAGGCAGCTGCGCGCGCGCCTTCTGCACTGCACCGACGCCGACGGCGGCGCCGAGCGCGAACGACGTCATCAAACCCGAATACGCCGCCGAGCCTGCGTGCAACGTCTCACGGACGTACGCGAGCCCGAGCGTGATGAGGACGCCGCCGCTGCACGCCACGATCAACCCGCCGATCGCAACTCGACGAAGGATGGGGTCCGCGCGGAAGATCTCACGCAGCTTCATCGTCCCTTGCTGCTCGGTCTGCACCGGCGAGTCCGCCGCTGGGACCGGTACCGAAGAGGCAGCCTTGATGTGTCGCAACTGGACCGTCGCGGCGAACAGCAGCCCCGACGCAGCGATGAAAGCGAACGCCTGTCCGGGAGAGAACAGGCGTCCCTGCAGCCACACGAGGCCGGCGAAGAGACCCGAGCCGACCGGCATCGCGCCGAACGTCGAAAGGACCGAGATCGCGTTGGCGGACGTGAGGTGCGTGCTCTCGACGAGCCGCGGCAGCGTCGCGTCGCGCGCGGCCATGTAGGCGAGCGTGGTGACCTCGGCGACGAGCGCAAGTCCCAGGACCGGCGCCACGCCGCCAATAAGTGGAAGAGCGCCGTAGATCAGCGCGCGCCCGAGGGTGCATGCGATCAATACGCGTTTACGATCGAAGCGATCGACGACCGCAGCGAGAGCGCCGCCGACGAGGGCGGCAGGAAGGATCCGGAGCGCAAGGACGATCCCGGACGCAACCGCGGAGTGGGTGCGATCCCAAACCAGAGCGATGAGCGCAAGGGTCGCGAGCCACTCGCCCATCCCCCCGAACAGCTGCGAAACGACAAGCCTGCGGAAATCGTGCTTGGACAGGAGCGCGCGCAGCCCCTTGGTGCGTTCGAGAACCTTCATCCCTCTCCCTGCTGTACGGCCGGGCCCGCTCGTCATAACGACTCCACAACAGAATCGTCCTGATGTTTCTCGGGGTTGAGTCGAGACTACCCAGCGCCCTCGGCCAAACCCGGCCCATACGGGCAGACCCGGCTGGCTTTCTTACTGCCCTTCCCTGTGGCGCACCTGAGGGATCAGACTTACTTGGACGCTGCCTCCACGGCTCCGAGCGCAGCATGCGCCGCGGCCAGGCGCGCGATCGGGACCCGGAACGGCGAGCAGCTCACGTAGTCGAGCCCCAGTTCGTGACAGAAGGCGACCGACTCGGGGTCTCCCCCATGCTCGCCGCAGATGCCGAGCTTGAGGTTCGGCCGAGCCTCGCGCCCTTTCTGGACCGCCATGCGCATCAGCGAGCCGACCCCTTCGCGGTCGAGCGTCGTGAACGGGTCGACCTTCAGAAGTCCGCGCGTCACGTACACGTCCAAGATCTTCGCGACGTCGTCGCGGCTGAACCCGAAGGTCATCTGCGTGAGGTCGTTCGTTCCGAAGCTGAAGAACTCGGCGGTACGCGCGATCTCGTCCGCGATGGTGCACGCGCGCGGCACCTCGATCATCGTGCCGATCAGGTACTTCACCTTCGCGCCTGTCTGCTTGATCACATCCTTGGCGATGGCGTCGGCTTCATCGTACGTACGCCGGATCTCTTCGCCGATCCCGACGAGCGGGATCATGATCTCGACGATCGGGTCGTTCCCTTGGAGCTTCAAGCGGCACGTCGCTTCCATGATCGCGCGCACCTGCATCCCGTACAGCCCGGGCTTCATCACGCCGAGCCGCACACCGCGCATCCCGAGCATCGGGTTCTGCTCGTGCAACCGCTCGACCGCATGCAGCACGCGCACCTTCGCCGGATCCGGCTTGCGTCGAGCTGCGGCCACTTCCTTGGACAGCTCCACGAGGTCCGGCAAGAACTCGTGCAACGGCGGATCGAGTAGCCGGATCGTTACCGGCAAGCCGTCCATCGCTTTCAGGATCCCGTAGAAGTCTTCGCGTTGCAGCGGGAGCAGCGCGTCCAGCGCCGCCTTCTCCTCGGCCTCGTTCGCCGCGAGGATCAGCTTCTCGACGAGCGGCCTGCGGTCGCCGAGGAACATGTGCTCCGTGCGCGCGAGGCCGATGCCTTCCGCTCCGAACTCGCGCGCCTTCTGCGCGTCCTCCGGCGTGTCTGCGTTCGCGCGCACCTTGAGACGGCGGTATCTGTCCGCCCATTCGAGCATGGTCGCGAAACCACCCGACACTTCGGGTTGCTTCAAGGGAACCGACCCGAGATAGACCTTGCCAGTCGTCCCGTCGATCGAGATGACATCGCCTTCGTTCACCGTCGAGCCGTTCACGGTGAACTTGCGACCTTGCAGGTCGACGTCGAGCGCGTCGGCTCCGCACACGCAGGGCTTGCCCATCCCGCGCGCGACCACCGCGGCGTGGCTCGTCTTGCCACCGCGGCTCGTCAGGATGCCTTGCGCCGCGATCATCCCGTTGAGGTCGTCGGGATTCGTCTCTCGCCGGACGAGGATGACCTTCTCGCCGGTTTGCGCGCGCTGCTCGGCTCGGTCGGCATCGAACACGGCGGCGCCGACCGCGGCGCCCGGCGATGCATTGAGGCCCTTGCCGATGACCCGTAGCGACGCCGACTCGTCGACCTGCGGGTGCAGGAGCTGGTCCACCTGCTCCGCCGTCACGCGCAGGAGCGCCTCGCTCTTGTCGATCAGTCGTTCCGCGACCATGTCGACGGCGATGTTCACGGCCGCCGCCGCCGTCCTCTTGCCGACGCGCGTCTGCAGCATCCAGAGCTTGCCACGCTCGATCGTGAACTCGATGTCGCACATGTCGCGGTAGTGACGCTCGAGCTTCGCCATGATGCGCAAGAGCTCCTTGAAAGCCTTCGCGTTGATGCGCTCGAGATCGTCCAGCGGCACCGTGTTGCGGATGCCGGCAACGACGTCCTCGCCTTGCGCGTTCTCGAGGTAGTCGCCGTAATGCCCGCGGCCCCCGGTCGCAGGATCGCGCGTGAACGCGACACCGGTGCCGGAGTCCTCCCCAAGGTTGCCGAACACCATCGCGACGATGTTCACCGCGGTGCCCAGATCGTCTGCGATCTTCTCCTGCTTGCGGTACAGCCGCGCGCGATCGCCGTCCCACGAGTCGAACACCGCGCGCACGGCCATCTGGAGCTGGTCGAGCGGATCTTGCGGGAAGTCGCGCGCGACGACGGTGCGAACGATGCCGCGGAACTCCTCGACGAGATCGCGCAGCTCTTCCTCACCAAGCTCTGTGTCGTTCTTCACGCCCTTCCGCTCTTTCGCACGCTCGAGCGCATCCTCGAACCGGTCGCCCGGAACGCCCATCACGATCCGGCCGAACATCTGGATGAATCGCCGGTACGAGTCGTACGCGAACCGCTTGTTCCCCGACTGGCGCGCGAGGCCGTCGACGCTCGCGTCGTTGAGCCCGAGGTTCAGCACCGTGTCCATCATCCCGGGCATCGAAAACTTGGCGCCCGACCGGACGCTGACCAACAAAGGATCCTCCGCGTCGCCGAGCCGCCGCCCCATCGCGCGCTCCATCTTGCGGAGGTGAGCCGTTACCTCATCCATCAACCCGTCGGGGAACGAGCTCGTGCGCATGTACTCGCGACATGCGTCGGTCGTGATCGTGAATCCCGGCGGGACGGGAAGCCCGAGGTTCGTCATCTCGGCTAGGTTCGCGCCCTTGCCTCCGAGAAGATCCTTCATCTCGCGCGAGCCTTCGGAGAAGTCGTAGACGAGCTTCTGTTTGCGCGCGCGCGCGCTGCCGTTGTTCCTAGGCGGCGCTGCGCCGCGCGGCGCCGAGGTGCGCGGCGCTTGCGCGCGCGCGACAGGCTTGCGCGCGCGGCTCGCCGGCGGTGCTGGTTTGCGGGCTGCCGTCCTCTTCGCCATAGGGTCGCTCCCGGTACGGGGTCGGGTCGTTCAAACTCTAACGGACGCCGCCTCCGGCTTCAGGTCGACGCTAGTTGGCGGCGCTCGTCTTCTCTGCGGTGCGCAGCCGGCTCGCCATCCCGCGCATGATCTTGACCGCAACGCTCGGCGCATCGTGCAGCAAGCTCGTGAAGTTGCGCTGGCCGATCACGTAGGCGGTCACCGGCGTCTCCGTCGTGATCGTGGCGCTGCGCTCTCCGCCGTCGAGGAGGGAAAGCTCACCGATCGCCGCACCGGGTCCGACGCTGCGGACCTTGCGACCGTTGCGTGAGATCTTTACGTTCCCTTTCGCGATGACCCACAGCTCCTGCCCGGCCGAGCCTTCCTTCATGATGACGCGCCCTTCGGGACACTCGACCTGATCGGCGATACCGGCGATCGTCTTCAGCTCCTTGTCGCTGCATCCCCAGAACAGCGGCACGTCCTTCAAGAGAGCGATCTTCTGATCTTTCGCCATGCCTCTACCCCTTGATCGCGCCATCGTGCTAAAGCGAAAGGCGGTCGCGCAAGTATGCGAGCAGCTCCTCGACGGCAACCCGCTCCTGTTTCATCGAGTCACGTTCGCGAACGGTGACGGCTTTGTCGTCGAGCGTCTCGAAGTCCACGGTGACGGCGAACGGCGTTCCGATCTCGTCTTGGCGGCGATAGCGGCGGCCGATGGCACCCGCATCGTCGTAATCGATCATGAAGTGCGGGCGCAGCGAGGCCGTCAGCTCGCGCGCCGCCGGCACGAGCTTCTCGTTGCGGCTGAGCGGCAACACGGCAACTTTGTACGGCGCGAGCGCGTGATGGAGCTTCAGAACGCTTCGCTTCTCCATCTCACCCTTGGCCGTCGGCGCCTCATCTTCGGAGTAGGCATCGAAGAGGAACGCGAGCGTCCCGCGGTCGGCACCCGCAGAGGGCTCTATCACGTACGGGACGTAACGGTTGCCCGCCGTTTGGTCGTAGTAGGTGAGATCCTCGCCCGAGTACTTCTGGTGCTGTGCGAGGTCGAAGTCGGTTCGGTTCGCGATCCCTTCGAGCTCACCCCACGGGTCCTCTTTGGAGAAGCCGAAGGCGTACTCGATGTCGACCGTACGCTTGGAGTAGTGCGACAGCTTCTCCTTCGGATGCTCGTACAGACGCATGTTCTCGGCGCGCATGCCGTGATCGACGTACCACTGCATGCGCGCGTCGATCCACCGCTGGTGCCACTCCTCGTCGGTGCCCGGCTCGACGAAGTATTCGATCTCCATCTGCTCGAACTCGCGGGTGCGGAACGTGAAGTTCCCCGGGGTGATCTCGTTGCGGAACGCCTTGCCGATCTGCGCGATCCCGAACGGGATCTTCATCCGCGACGTGGTCTGTACGTTCTTGAAATTGACGAAGATCCCTTGCGCGGTTTCGGGGCGAAGCCACACGATCGCGCTCGCGTCCTCGACGGGCCCGACGAACGTCTTGAACATCAGGTTGAAATTGCGCGGGTCGGTGAAGTTCTTGTTCCCGCAGTTCGGGCACGCCCCGGATGCAGGCAGGTGATCCTCGCGGAACCGTTGATGACAGCTCAGGCACTCGACGAGCGGATCGTGGAACGTCTCGAGATGTCCCGATGCTTCCCACGTCTTCGGCGCCATCAAGATCGCAGCGTCGAGCCCGACGATGTCGTCCCGCATCTGCACGACCGACCGCCACCACGCGCGCTTGACGTTGTTCTTGAGCTCGACGCCGAGAGGACCGTAATCCCACGTCGACCGAAGACCGCCGTAGATCTCGGACGAGGTGAAGATGAAACCTCTGCGTTTGCAGAGGTTGACGATGGTGTCGAGGTTCGCGTTGGCCACGGTCGCGCAATCATACGGGACGCGCGCATTACACTGGTCGATATGGAGATCGCCGCAGCTCTTGCGTTCCTCGCGGAGAAGAAGCTCGACGGAACACTCATCACCGTGTTCGAGGACGGGCGGCCGCACGCGTCCGTCGTGACACCGGCAGTGATCGACGGACATCTGTGGATCTCGAGCCGCAGGAGGCTCGTCAAGGTCCGCAATGTCGAGCGGGACCCGCGCGTGACGTTCATCGCGGGGACCTCGCAGTGGGCGGCGGTCGAAGGTCGCGCGCGCATCGACGACGGCGAGGGGTTGGCCGAACGGCTCCGCCTCTACTACCGGACGGCAGCCGGCGAGCATCCCGACTGGGACGACTACGACCGGGCGATGATCAGGGACCAGCGGGTGATCATCGATATCACACCCGAGCGCGCGTACGGCGTCGGGGTTTGAAAACGAACGAGGCCCCCTCGCGGGGGCCTCGGCTTCGGAGCTGAGATCAGACGTTGTAGTCGACGTGAACGGTGCCGGTCGTTCCGACCCCGGGAGCGAGGTTGCTAACGAGGCAGTCTGTCGGCCCAAGCAGCTCGTCGATGTAGATGAGGAGGACCTTGGCGCCTGCCGGCTCGGCAAGCGTCGGCGAGTCGTTGCAGAACGAACCGTGACCGAGGTCCGTCGCTGCCGTCAGATCCACCTGGTCGACCCATTCGAAGTACGCGCCGACCGGGAGACCGGTGGCGTCGTGGATGGTGACGTGGGCGTTGACCTCGTCCCCGTCGACGTTGAAGCAGACGCCCCCGTTGCCGTCGCAGCTGACGACGAGATCGCCGGTGCTGCCCTGGTACGCCGCGTCGTCCGAGCCGGGGTTCGCGCGCGCGACGCCCATCGCGAATGGCAGGGCGCCGAGAACCGCTATGGCAAGGACCTTTCGGATCGTCCTCATGTTCCCTCCTTTGGTGGTTTGGGAACCCAATTCGGCGGCGGGGCCGCTAGTCCTTCTTTCCGTTCGGCTCGGAACCGAAGGCCGTCTCTGTATATCCGCCGATCCCGCGCAGGAGCTGAGTGAGCTCGAGGGGCACGACGAACTTCGTCGACGGCGAATTCCCGAGTGCTTTCAACGCTTCGAGGTACTGGATCCCCATCGTCTTGGCGTCGACACCGCTCGCCGCCTCGTAGATCTGCTTCAGAGCGAGCGCGAACCCTTCCGAGCGCAAGATCGCCGCTTGTCGCTCCCCCTCCGCGGAAAGGATCGCCGCCTGCTTGTTCCCTTCCGCCACGGTGATCGCGGCTTGCTTCGCGCCGTCGGCTTCGGTGACGACCGCGCGAAGCAAGCCGCGATCACCGTGGCGGAAGGGAACAAGCAGGCGGCGATCCTTTC
>JBHELL010000029.1:0-8657 GCA_046263075.1 Actinomycetota bacterium
CGCGGCCCCGAAGGCGATGACGAGCGTGCGCACGACCGAGACGAGAACGAGATCGCTCGCGGCCATGCCGATCGCGCCGAGCGAGCTGTAATCGCGCGAGTGGTTGAACGCCTGACGGGACAGGGCTTGGGCGGCGATCAGGACGAGCGCGAGCCCCGCGATGCCGGCGAAGAGCAAGAACACGAGCGCTTGCACGCTCGTCGCGCGCTTGGCCTTCTCCTCGGCTTCTTGCTCATCTCCGCCGGGATGGAAGACGGCCGTGGGTCCGGCGACACGAGCGAGATCCCTCTTCAACGCGTCCACGGATGCGCCGGACTTCAGCTTGACCGAAATCCCCCGGAACCCCCCGATCGACGAGCCGTATCTCGCCATCCACCCCGGCGTGAAGTACATCTCCGCACTGCCGAGGTAGATCACGTCGGAAAGCGACGGGCGCATCACGATGTCGCGCGGGGTGCGGATGACCGCCGCGACGCTCACGGTGCCGCCGGCAATCGTGCGCGGCGGTATATCGCCGTTCAAGATCTTGTCGACGTCGCCGGCCGGGAACCCACGGATCGGGAACGACGAGCCGACGTGCGCATGCAAGAGGCGGGCGGCTTCTTCGTCGATCATCACTTCGTCGGCGCGCGAGAGATCCGGGAGACGTCCCGACACGACGATCGGGTGGAAGGTCGCCGGGAGCTTGGACAAACCGACCCCGCTCACCTGTCCGGGCTGAAGGATCGGCGAGCCGTCCGCATGCACCGCACTCGCGAACATGTAGGCGGCACGCACGGAATCGGCGACTTCCGGAAGCGCCGCGATCGCGTCGAAGCTCGACGGATCCGCTTCGATGTCTCCGTCGGTGGCGCCTGCGGCCGCAGCGAATCGGTCGACCGCCGTCGCCGTCCGGCGTGCGCCGGCGAGCGCACCGAGCGTCGCACCCCCGAACGCGCCGCAGATCACGATCAAGGCAAGGATCCCCTTCCAGCCGAGCCGCAGCTCGTTGCGCGCGCGCACCCAGACGGCGGTCATCACTCGGTCCTCAGGGCGGTCGCCGGCGTCATCCGTGCAGCCGCACGCGCCGGGAGCGCCGCGATGAGGTTGGCGGCGAGGAGGCTCGCCCCCGTCAGGATCAATGTCGAGACGACGGGGATGTGCACCCACGGCACGAACTGCAATCCGTGCACGAACGCCTGCCACGCGACCCGGCCGATCTCGATGCCCGCAGGTATGCCGATCACGAGCGCAACGAGCGCGACGACTGTCGCCTGCCAGAGCAACGCCGAGCGCACCTGCGCGCGCACGAAGCCGAGCGTTCGGAGCACCGCGATCTCGCGCGAGCGGCGACGGATCGAAGAGACGAGCGTGTGCGCCAGAGTCGCCGCCGCAAGCAGCGCGAGGACGGCCGCAAGGACGAACGGCAGGTTCGACACCCGCTGCAGGTCGAGCAATTCACGCGGCTGCTGACGCTTGAGCACGAAGGGACTCTCACCGGTCGCTTTCGCGACGCGCGCGTACAACTCTTCGAGCGAAGCATCGAGTGGCCCGCGTACGCGCACGAAGACGCCGTCCGTCGGCAGGCCGCGATCGTAGGCGCGCACGGCCTCCATCGTGAACGACGCGCCCTCCCCCGTCCGCCCCGGACTGAAGAAGAACCGCGGCATCACGACCTTGCCGACGATGTTCAAGGTTCGTGGAGTCCCGACCGGCCTCTGCTGGTCGGAGAACGCGCGCGCGCTGACCGGATCGCCGAGCCGCAGATGCAGCCGTTCGAGCGTCGGCCCGGCGAGCGCGATCTCATCCGCCGTCCGAGGCAGGCGGCCGTCGGCGATCGCCGGTTGTATCGGTCCGGGGGAAAAGGCGAGCGCGGCGACGTGATCGACTCCGGCGAGTTCGATATCCGGAAGGGTCCCGAACGAGAACTGGGTGACGTTCGGATCACTCCGTAACGCGCCCACGAGCTCTGGGGTCGCGGCGCCGGTGCCCATGACGGCGTCGAACGTCCACCCCGAGAGGGCGGGGGTGTTGACGAGATGCGTGAGGCTCGACCCGAACGTCGCCGTCGCGACGAGAGCCGCCAGCCCGAACGTCGTTCCGAGGATGGTGGTGCGAACGGGAACCGACGACCGTCCACGGCCGCGCTCGAGAGCCATGCGCGCTCCGGCAACGACGCTCGGCGGCGCGCCGGCCGTTGCGAGCAGATGTGCCGCCGCCGACGGGCGCCGACGCAACGCGGAATCGTCTTCGGGCTTCCCCGATGCGAGACGCGCCGCTCTCCACGTCGGCAGCAATGAGAGGACGACGATCAACACGAGCGCGCTCGGGATGCCGATCGTCAGTGCGGCGGCATCGACACGGATCCCCGGATGCGGCTCGACGAGCCGCGCGATACCCGTCGGTGTGAACCGTGAACCGACGATCGCGATCACGGTTCCGAGCGCCCCCGCGAGGACCGCGACAGAGAGCGCGCGCGCCGAGCCGGCCAGCAACAGCTGCCCGCGAGACATACCAAGCGCCGAGAGCACGCGCGCGTCGTCCGACTCGAGGTAGGCCTGACGAGCCAGCAGCTGAAGGATGATCAGGATCGAAACGATGCCCACGAATCCGCCGAGCGCGATCAAGGAATAGGACTCGTAGCGCTCGGACTTGCGGTAGTCGTCCCGCAGCGACGCCTGCCGGAGCAGGATCGTCGTCGGGAGCCCGCGCCGGTTCAGGTCATCGGTGAAGCGATCGATGTCTCGCTCGCCCCCCTTGAACTTGACGAGGAGCCCGACGTCGCGCGCGTGGAACAGCGCGGCATGCACACGGTCGAACGCCGCCGAGAGATGGATCGCCGGCAAGTAGCCGCCCACCAATGGGGGCAGCTCGCCGGGAGCGATCTCGATACCGACGATGCGGACCGTCGCATGCACCGGCGGGGTTGCTTCCTCGAAGGTCAGATCGAGCACATCGCCGAGCTTGATCCCGCTCGACTCGGCCACCGTCTTGCTGACCATCGCTTCGTCGGCACGATCATCGTTCGCACGACGACCGTGAAGGACCTTGAACCGATCGAACGCGTTGCCGAAGCGAACATCTTGTGACGTCAGGGGGAAGACGTCCGGGAACGAGATCCTGCGTCCTTCGGGGGTTCTGATGGTCATCTCGGCCAGGTCGCCGACGACCGAATCCTTGATGAGCGGCGAGCTCGGTGCGGTGTCGAGCCATCTCTTCGCGATGATGTCGTCCGAAGCTCCGTTGCCCGGAGTCTGCGGCGTCATGACGGCGTCGAACGAGTTCGATGCGTCGATGAAGCGGTCGTAGGCGCTCGTCGTGCGTCGCGCGCCTGCGAACGCGCCGACGACGATGCCGCTCGCGAAGCCTGCGATCAATGCGAGTGATACCCACGTGCGCCAGTGCCGCCGAAGCTCGGCGCGCGCGTGCATCCAAACGGCGCCCATCATTCCGTCCTGAATGCGAGGGCCGGCCGGAGGCGCGCAGCCGCGCGCGCGGGTAACGCTGCGACGAGGTTCACCGCGATGATCGTCGCCGGGATCACGATGAAAAGCGCGAGGAGGTCGACGACCGGCTCGGACAAGAATCCCATCTGGTTCGCCAAGATCGACCACGCGAATCGACCGGCGATGACACCGAGCGGGATGCCGAGCACCAGCGCCACGACGCCAACGGTCGACGCTTGCCATGCGACTGACGCGCGCACCTGCCGGCGCACGAACCCGAGCGTTTTCAGGATCGCAAGCTCGATCCTGCGCCGTCGTATGCCGGTAACGATCAGATGCGTGAGCGTTGCGGCGGCGAGCAAGGCGAGAAGCCCGGCCAGGACGAGCGGCAAGTTACTGATCCGACCGAGCACGTCGACATCGCTTTGTGGTGGAGCGGTGACCACGGAGAGACTCCCGATCTTGCGACGCAGATCGGAGTCGAGGGCGCGCGCGTCTGCACCGGGCCGGACGCGATAGATGTAGATGTCTTCGGAGTTCTGGGGAACGAGCGCGCGCAGGCCCGCAAATGTCATCCACCCGCCGTCGGCGGAGATCGTGGCACGGCCGCCCGTCGGCGCGATCGCACGTCCCGTAACCTTCATCGCGATCGACCACTGCCCGGAAGACACCGTGATCGTGTCACCGACGTTGATGTGGCCCGTGCGCATAGTCGCCGCCCCCAGCGCGATCTCGTCGGTCCGGTCGGGCGGAACTCCGTCGAGCATGAGGGGCCGGATCCGGCCGACGAGATCCTCCATGCCGATCACGCCGACCGTCGAGCCGCGGATCGACACGTTCGCCGCTCCCCCGGCGGCAGCATCTTGGATGCGAGGATCCGAGCTAAGCACGGGCTCGACCAGCTTCGATGTGTCGGGGTCGAAGTCGTCGCCGATGATCCCGCTCCAGTTCCAGCCTTGCGCGCGCGGCGAGTGACGGACGTGCACGAGGCTCGCCGAGAATGTCAGACCCGTCGTCACCGCCGCGATCCCGATCACGGCCCCGATGAGTGTCGAGCGAAGCGGAACGGCCGAGGAGCCGCGTCCGGTCTGCAACGCCATCCGAACACCGGTCACGGAGGTCGGAGGGAGCGCGCCGCGCGCGAGAGCGTCGGCGACCCTCGAGGGTCGCTGCGGCGCGTTCTGCTTGCGCTCCAGGACACTCGCACGGCTCACGCGAAGCGCGGGAAGCGCCCCGAGCGCGATCAGCACGATGAAGAAGGCGATCCCGCCGAGGCCGAGCACCACCGCGTCGAAGTTGAATCCCGGCGACGGCTCGGCGACCCGCGCGATGCCGATCGGCGACAACGTTGACAGCGCGAATCCGAGACCGACGGCGAGAACGGCGCCCCCGAGCGCCGTCGTGATCACTCGCGACATGGAAACGAGGAACAATTGCGTGCGGGTGAGCCCGAGCGCGCTGAGGACTCGATAGTCGTCGGCCTCGAGCGCGACCTGCCTGCTCAATGTTTGCGCGAGGATCAGGAGAGCCGCGAAGCCCGCCAGCAACGCAAGCAGCCACAGCGCGATCGCCTGCACGTGCGTCGTTCGCTGAATCTGCTTCCCGTTGTTGACGAAGCTCAGGAACTCGACCCGGGTCGGCGCCCTCGGCCCGCCGATCGTGGCTTGTTTCTGCACCCGCTCGATGAATCCGGGGATCTCGTCGTCGCTGTGGAGCTTGAACGTGAACGCGGGAAAGGCTGGGCTCGTCCGCGAATACCTGGCGTAGAACGCCGGCGTCATGTGGATCGGCGGGAAGCCGACGCCGCCCTGCAGCTCGCCCGGAGAGACCTCGATGCCGGTGATCAGCAGATCGATCTTCGCGCCGGTCAAGCTGTCGATGTCAACCTGCGACGGGTCGGCTGAAAGATCGGCGAACGATGGGAGGCGCATGAACAGGTGCTGGCCGACGTGCATGGCGTATGCATCGGCGGCATCTTGCGACACGACGACTTCGTTCGCGTTCGCCGGATCCGGCAACCTGCCTTGGCGGATCCGCATCGCGTTCAGCACGCGGTCGTAGTGATCGTCTGGTCCGGCGAAGGAGACGACCGGGTTCCGGTCGTTGATCGGTGTGAGCTCCTTGCCCGCTGCCGTCTTCATGAACGCGATGAAGAGGGCGAACCGGGCAGAGTCCACGACTTCGGGCATCTTCTCGACCCTGTCGAAGTCGATCGCCGCGAACCCGAAGAAGTGACCGGGGTCGCTCGTCAAGCCACCCTGGTCTCCGTTCTGCGCGCGCACGAAACGGGGGTACGCCGATTCGGTTCGGCGCGCGCCGGCGGCCGCGGCCATGACGAGCCCGCCGGCGAGCGCGATGACCACGCCGAGCCCGACGGACGCGCGCCACCGCGCACGAAGCTCGGCGCGCGCGCGCATCCAGACGGCATTCATGCGTCGGCCCTCAAGATCGTCGCGGCCGGTGTGTGCGCCGCCCGCACGGTCGCGATCGCCCCGACGATCAGCGCCACGACGATCGCGGAGGGGACGATGGCGCCGACGGTGAGCGCGCGCGCGCTCGCCTCGGGCACGAAGCCGAGGGTGCGCGCGAAGAGGTCCCACATCCACCGCCCCGTCGAAACTCCGAGCGGGATCGCGAAGATCAGCGCCACGACGGCGAGGGTCCCCGCTTGCCAAAGCATCGTCGAGGAGAGTTGCCGGCGCGAGAATCCGAGCGTCTTCAAGATCGCGAGGTCGCGGGCTCGGCGACGCGTCGTTGTCATCACGGTATGCGCGAGCGTTGCGACCGCGAGCAATGCCATCAGGCCGGCGAGCGCGATCGGCGTCCCGTCGATCTTCGACAGATCCGCGAGGTCGGTCGGTCGGTTGGGTCCCGCCGGGTCGGAATCGAACTTGAAGATGTCGGCCACCGCTTTCGTTGCCGTCGCGCGGTCGACGCCTGCGGCGAAGCGGATCCCGAACACGTTGCGCGGCGCGCTCGGCACCAGCCGCCGCAGCGACCCGAACGTCATCCCGACCGCCTCGCCGGGACCGGCGCCACCGGTCTCGTCGGATTCGGTCGGGAACACGCCCTGGCCGACGACGCGCATCGAGACCGGCGTGGGGTTCTGCGCTTCTTGACCGACGATCGACACGATCGACCCGACGCGCGCGCCGATCCGCCGCATCACCTTCGCGCCGAGCACGATCTCGTCGGGCGCCGTCGGCCAGCGGCCGTCGAGGACGGGAGGAGACACGGTGCCTTGGTCTTGGTCGAGGCCCCACACCGGCGCGTCGGAGGTCCCGTGGTATGAGACGCGCGCGCGGATGATCGTGGTGCCGGAGAAGAATGCGCCGACCGCGGGAGTGTCCTTCAGCCGTTCAACGAAACGGCTTAGATCCGGCCCGAACGGGTTCCCCTCGCTCACATCCCATGCGAAGCCGTACAGACGCGGCGTGTTGATGAGGTGCTGCAAGCTCGATCCGAACACCAACGCTGCCGTGATCGCGCCGATCGCGATGGCGACACCGAGTGTCGTGCTCCGAACAGGCATCGCGGTCGAGCCGCTTCCGGTTTCGACTGCCATCCGAACTCCGGCCACCGCGCTCGGAGGGAGCGATGCGCGCGCCATCGCGTCGGGCACGATCGACGGTCGGGCGGGCCGCTCGGCGATCGCGCGCGAAGCCGTGACGCGCACACGCGCCCATGAGAGCGCGCCGCCGAGCCCGGTGATCGCAACGATCAGCGCGCCGGCGCCGTAAAGGAGCACCGATCCGTCGGCGGATACGCCTGGGGAGGGCTCGGCGATGCGTGCAACGCCGAGCGGCCCCAGCGGCGAGAGCGCGATCGCAACCCCGACGGCCCCGGCGACGCCGAGAACCGACAGAACGAACGCGCGGATGGTCCCGAGGAGGATGAGCTGACGGCCTGTGTAGCCGAGCGCGCGCAAGCTGCCGTGCTCGGCCGATGCGATGAAGGTTTCGCGCGCGAGTATCTGGCCCCCGACCAGGATCACGGTCAAAGCCGCGAGGGCGGCGAAGAGCCACAGCGCGAGCGCACGCAGGTGGGTCGAACTCTCGACGGCGTCGGCGGTTCCCGAGCGCGGGATGAACTGTTCGCGCCCCGGACTCGACGCGAGCGTGTCGAGCTTTGCTTTGAACGCGCCGAGAACGCGCGCGGGATCACGCAGCCTGATGAACAGCTCGCGCACGCCCGCAGCTTTGACGTCGTACGCGTCGAGGAATGCTTTCGACGCGAAGACTTCGAAATAGCTCTGTGTCGGCGGAAATCCACCGGGTACCGCGATGATCCCGACCACGTGCACGTGGAGCGTGCCGACCGGCGGCGTGGTCGCCGCCCGGTTGAAGTCCGGCAGCGTCCCCGTTGGCAGGATGTCTAGCGTGATGCCTTCGCCGACGTGGATGTGGTGCTGATCGGCAAGCGCGAACCCGAGGGCGACCTCGTCGATACGCGCAGGGTTCGGCAACCGCCCCTGAAGGATCTTCGGCTCGTTGATCGGATGCGGTCCGGGGGGTGTCGGGTCGGCGATGATCGCGCTCTCCCCACGGAGCAAGACCTGGCCGGAGTCGGTCTTCCCGCCGAAGAAGAAGATGTGACCCACGCGCACAGCAGCGACTTCAGGCAACCGCATCGCCGCATCGACGTCGAGCGGAGAAAGCCCCGCGCCGTATGCGCCGCTCGACGTGACCACGTCGTAGCCGCTGTTGGAACCGAGGAAGCGTTGGTACGCCGTGTCCGTGCGCCGGCCCATCGCGATCGTCCCGAGCACGAGCCCGCCACCCAGGGCGATGAGCAGCGCCGCGGCGATCGACGCGCGCCACCGGACGCGGAGCTCGGCGCGCGCGCGCATCCAGACGGCGCTCATTCCGACCTCAACACCAACGCCGGCTTCGTGCGCGCGGCCGTGCGCGCGGGCAGCACCGCGATCAAGTTCGCCAGAACGACGACGACGGGAGCGATCGCTATGAGAACGAGAGCGGACGTCGCCGGGCGCGGCAGCACTCCGATCCCCGACGCAACCTGGTTCCACAGGCTGCGTCCCGCGACGATGCCCAATGGGACCCCTGCGATCCCTGCAACGACGACCATCACCGTCGCTTGCCACGCGACGGCTCGTCGAGCCTGACCTCGCACGAAGCCGAGCGTCTTCAGGATCGCGAGATCGCGACGGCGCCGCCGGATCGAGGTGACGAGAACATGCGCCAGCGCCGCACACCCGAGGAGCGCAAGCAC
>JBHELL010000030.1:0-10899 GCA_046263075.1 Actinomycetota bacterium
TCCATTTGCCGAGGAGAGCCGGCGGGGTGGACGTTTCCCGAGCGAGGGTTCCTCAAGGCTCTGAGAGAAAGAATCTCCGAACGCGTGCGTTGAACTCCTCGGGCTGTTCCATGTTGCTCACGTGACCGGCGCGCGGGATGATCGCAAGCTCCGCCGGCGGGATCCCATCCCTGAGCTGCTCGGCGACGTTCTTGGGGCTTCGACGATCATCGTCTCCCCACACGAGCAGTGTCGGAACCTCGATCGTCGGCAACAGATCCGTCGTGTCCGTGTCGGTGAGTGATCTCGCCATCAGGCGAAATCCATGCGGGTGAAACTCTCGGAAGACGACAGACATCTCGTCGATGAGCTCCGCGCGCGCGCCTTCGGTGAACATCTCTGGAACCCAGCGCGTTGCGAACTCGTCGCCCGGCAGCGATGAATCGCGCAGGCATCTCTGCAAGCGCTTCTCGCAGTCATCGGCGGGAAGGGACCCTTTCCAACCCGCGTACGTGTCGGCCAAGACCAAGCCCGCTACGCGTGCTCGATACAACCGGTAGAACTCCTGAGCAAGCACGCCACCCCACGAGAGGCCGACGATAACGGCGCGATCGACGCCTGACGCGTCGAGGAAGGATGCGAGGCATTGCACCCAATCGGTGATCGTGAACTGCTCCGGCGGATCCGAGGACTCGCCGGCGCCGGGCGCGTCCCAAGCGATGACGCGGAACGCATCCGAGAGCCCTTCCAATTGGGTCCTCCAGCAGCGGGAGTCGCAAAGAAATCCGTGAAGCAATATCAGCGGGGGGCCCTCGCCTGCGGAACGGGACGCGATCGCGAGGCCGTTTACGTCGACGGGTCGACTCATTCAGTGAGCGTCGCCGGGAACGCGCTACAAGTCAAAGATGTCAAGTCTGGGGGTCGACCGAAGGCACGCTGGGTCGACATGATCAAGCCGGAATGCGCTCGTGCAGCCCGCGAGCTTAGGGAGCGACGCCCATCGTCGGCGCGCGCTCGACGAGTTCCGAATATGGCGGCGCGAGATCGACTCCGTCCGGGTTCGACAAGAGTCCCGGCGCGCGGCCGGCCTCGCCGGTGATGCCGTACTGCCAGACGATCTTTCGTGTTTTTGGATCGATGACGATCACGCGCTGATTACGATCGTCGTTGCACAAGACATCGCCGTTCGGCAACGGGATTGCAAGCGACGGATGGTCGAGCGCGTCTGCTCCCTGCGGGTGATACCGCCACAATACGCCGCCAGTCGACGTGAATTCGGCGATCGTTCCCGGCATTTGGTAATCGACGGTGAGGTACACGCCGGGGCGAACTTCATTCGTGTCGGAGGGATATGTGAATCCGGGGATGTGACGCGACGAATACACCTTCCCGGCTAGGTCGACCTCTGTCACCCATGCACCGTTGATTTCGGTAACGATGTAGTGACCGTTGCGCATCGGGAACGCTCCGTTCGGATGTGCGTAGCGCTGTGGCGGATGGTGGCCGCACACCCCGGTCGCGCCGTAGATACGCGTGGGTTTGTGCGCTCCCGGAGCGATGAGCAGCATGCGGCAGTTCTTGATGTCCGGAAGGAACACGTACCCGTTCGGTAGCACGAGCGCGTCGTCTGGATTCCACAAATGGTTCGGTTCGGATCCGTGATGACCTGGCACGCCGTATCGCCATGTGATGCGATGCGTTGCGACGTCGATCAGCGAAATCGTGAACGCTTCCTCTTCGGTGGCGATGATCTGCTTCCCGTCGGGCGTGAAGAACGCATCGTCGGGTGTCTTGAATGTTTGTCCTGCAGCGAGATCGCCCTTGCGCGGGAACTCCCACAGGATCCGTCCCTGCGGATCCACCTCGATCAAGCGATTGTTGTACGAATCGGCTATCAAGACCGGAGCCGGCAGGACCGACGGATCCGAACCGACGCGCAAACGGCCCGGCCCAAGGGGAGTCGGCGACGATGACGACGTCGCGCTAGAGGTCGGGGTCGGCGACGGTGTCGCTACGTGCCTGGCCGTGCACGAAGATGCGAGCGAAGCGAGCGCGAGCATAAGAATACCCGGCTTGTTCATCGCGGTTCCACCACGACGACGAGGGCGGTGCGCTTGGGAGTCTCGCCGCCGATCAGCAGCATCTGGTCGCCGTACTGCACCGCTGCCGCATCGGAAAGGGGTTCGGGCAGTGTGCCGGCGCGTGCAACAGAGTGCGCCGCCGGATCGAAAAGCAACACGCGCGCGCTACATGCCCCTCGGACGCGACCGCCGAAGACGAAGATCGAATCGCCGCGCGTCAAAGCGGCGGCGTGCGAAAGACGTTGGGGCAGGTGCGCCACGATCGACGCCGCGCCGGTCGACGTGTCGACGCGTTGCACCGCGTCGGTATCGCCGCTCGGTGTCGAGCCGCCGAAGACGTACAACGCACCGTCGGCAGCAGCCACGGCTGCGTATCGAACCGGAACGGCAAGCGAGCCGAACGAACGGAAATGCGCTCCATCCGCCGTTTCGACGAGCGCGCGCAACAGGTGTGTACCGTCGTACCCGCCGACGATGAACACCTCGTTCCCGATGCGCGCGACGGCCGAGTCCGAGCGCGGGCGCGGGAGTCGAGCGACGAGGGCCGATCCCGACGCAGTCACCTCTTGCACGTCGGCGGTCGTGCGCGAAGCACCGCCGCCGAACACAAATGCTGCATCGCCGATCACGGCTCCCGCAGCGTCGTGTGATGCGCGTCGTAGCGCGACGCCGGATGAAACGGTTCCGGTCCGCGGGTCCGTTACGAACGTCGTTGTCGTCGACGCACCGCTCGTATCAAGCCCGCCGACCAACAGCACCTGATCGTTCATCTCAAGCGCGACCGAACGCGACCGCGCCTGCGGCAACCGCCACCGTGCGAGCGAGGCGGTGACGCTGCGCGGCCCCCGCCGGAACGGCGGCGTCGATGCGGACGGACCGACAGCCGGTCCGGAGCGCGTGCAGGAGACCATGGCCAGCAGCATCACCGCACGAGCGAACGACCCGGAACAGCGCGCCATGGTGTTCGTGTATATACCTCCTCCGATCAGATTAAGATGAGTGAAACGCTACTCTCCATCGTCGTCCCGCTCCAGAGTCACGCTATCGAGGCTCTCATGGAACATTCATGAGAGAAGCGCGAGAATAGATAGCGGCGAGGACGCCTTGTGCCAGGATCGGGAGCGCCGGGGAACGTATCGTGAGGATCAACACCGTGGCAGCGATCGATCGGAAAAGTCCTTCGCGGAACTCAAGGCGGGTGGCCGCGACCCAGGAGGGTCGCCGCCCCGCATCAAGGAAGGCTCGTCGTGAGAGCGATCCGCCGCGTCGTATGTCTTGAGTTCACATCTGGCCTCCGTCGGTTCATCGCTCTCGCGATGCTGGTCGGCCTGATGGGCGGCATCACTTTGGCCGCGGTCGCTGGCGCGCGCCGAACCGACACGTCTTTTACTCGGATGTTGCAGACGTTTCCGGGACCCGACGTCATCATCCCCAATATCCCGGACCCGAGTGGCGGCACTGCCGTCTTCGATGCGTCCACGGTGAGGTCCATTCCCGGCGTGCGTATTGTCACGGGCACCGAGCCCCTGGTCATGATGATCCATGGGCTACCGACGGTTTGTGTCGCGCACATCGACCCTCATCTGGGCGATCGAAACGGCCTCCTGTCTTACAAGATCCTTGAGGGCCGGCAGCCAGACCCCCGTCGCCTCGACGAAGCGATCGCGAACTACGTTGCTGCCCAGCGGCTTCACCTCCATGTCGGCGACCGCCTGCCTCTCGAGCTCGTGCCTCCGTTCGACAAGCTGCTCGTCCAGGCTCGCGTGCCCTTGCCGTCGACGGTTCGAGTGGTTGGCTTCTACGCCGGGCCCAGCGAGATCTTCGGGGCCGAGCAGGACATTCCCGCGCTGCACTTCTCGGCGGCCTTCGCTCATCTCTTCCCGCCATTCGTGATCCCGAGTTTGCTGGTCGCTCTTCGCGGCGGTCCGGCGGCGGTGCCCGCGTTCCTCTCCGCGCTCGATGCCCGCGCGAACGGAAAGCGCGTGCAGGTGATTCAGGCCCATCTGGCCGACCGCGATACACAGCATGCGATTCACGCACAGGGTGTGGCCATGTGGCTTCTTGCGGGACTTCTCACGGTTACCGGCATGTTGATCGTCGCGCAGACGTTGATCAGACAAGCGTACGTCGAGGGTCGCGAGAACACCGCGCTGGCGTCGCTCGGGATGAGTCGCCGGCAGCTTTGGGCGAAGACCATATTCCGTGCGGTTACGATCCTGATCGCTGGGTCTGTCCTATCTGTCCTTGTGATGTATCTGATGTCGCCGTTGATGCCGGTCGGCATAGCAAGACTTGCCGAGCCGAACCCGGGGTTTGCCTTCGACGGGATGGTTGCCGGCCTCGGGGCCCTCGGTTTAATCGTTGTCCCAATCGTGCTCATTTTGGTTCCGACTCTTTTCGCGGTAAATATTTCAACGACGCAGGAAGTCGTTGGTGTGGGGCGCTCCTCTCGCACCAATTTGAGCGGGCGCCTGCCGTTAACTGCGGGGCTCGGCACATCGCTCGCATTCGATCGTCGCAGCTGGCAGACATCGCTTCCTGCGCGAACGACGATCGGGAGCATGAGCGTCGCGTTCGCAGGAGTGACGGCTGCGCTGGTTTTTGCGACGAGCCTGACGCACCTGCTGGGAACACCTCGACTTTATGGACTGACCTGGGACACGGCATTAGGTGGTGCCACGACTGACGCGCGGCGCGCGACGCGCGCGCTGCTCTCGGATGGGCGCGTTGAAGGGTTCGCTTTTGGTGTAACCGCCATCGCTTTCGAGGTCGGCGGTCATGAAGTCGACGCCGAGCTGATCGATCCGCCGGACAAGGGTCGTCTCGGCGTCGTCGTTCTCAATGGCCGAGCACCAATGGGAGCCGGCGAACTCGCGCTCGGTTCTCGAACGATGCACGACTTGCACCTCCATATCGGTGATGTCGTGACCGCGGGCCTTTCGGGCGGTGCGCCGATCCAAATGCACATCGTCGGGCGTGTCGTCCTCGAGCCGGCAAACGCCGGTGCCCGAACAGGCTTCGTTACCGCCCAGGAGTTGCGCCTTGGCGACGGAGCCTTGGCTGCATACTCCGGATTCGCAGGAATCGGCCACGGCGCATTGCCACCCGCCCAAGCGTTCATCCGATTCGCGCCGGGGGCGAACAGAACGGCAACAGAAGCTGCCTTGGTAAAGTCGATTGGTGGGGATGTTGGTGCCACAACCTTCTCATCGCCCAGCGACGTCATCGTGTTCGGGCGCCTGCAGAATCTGCCCCTGATCCTCACCGTCGTCCTGGCGGTCGTCGCCCTAGCGACGCTCATCCACATGCTTTTGGCAGGCGCGTACCGAAAGCGAAAGGACCTCGCCATCCTCAAGACGTTAGGACTCGCGGGCCGTCAAATCATCTCGACTGTTATCTGGCAGGCCGACATTCTTGCAGGCCTTGGCGTTGCTTTCGGAGCGCTGATCGGAATCTTCGGTGGACGCTGGTTGTGGAACCTTCTGGTCAGCGGAGTAGGCGTTGTTGCCGAGCCAAGACTCTCATCTTTTGCCCTTCTCGGTGCGGCAGCTGGGATGATCGTGATCTCCTCAACCATCGCTCTCGGACCTGGACTAGTGGCCGAGCGCGTGAAACCTGCGGTCGTGTTGAGGACGGAGTAACGCGCCGAACCAACGGAACTCGATGTTTCCCCCTGCGGCGAGGGACAGGGCCGGCAGCAAGGGTTCGATCCAGGAATCCGCCGGGGCCATTGCTGCGGCTTGCCTATCCCCTGATCAGCGAAGGGGATTGAACTCGCGGCCTTCCCACATCGTCCCGCCACCTCCACAAGCTCCCACAGGAACCGGATCGGCGAGGGTGCGCACATCGCCGCCTCCGAGACCCGGCAATGCAGGGAATCCCTCCGCGTTCGCCGAAGGTAGGCGCGCCCACGACCCGGAGGTTGTCCTTGCGGAAGCTCATCCCCGTCGCCGCCGCGCTCACGATCGCTGCGAGCGTCATCCTGAGCGGCATTGCGCGCGCCGATCGACCCGACCCGCACACACAGTCGCTCGAAGACGGCTGCCAGCGCAGCCAAGGCATGCTCCTCGCGCTCAGCACGCCGGAGTGGGTGTATGTCGATCGCGCGGATGTGTTGCAGAAGCGGCTCGTCGGAGACCAGACCGCAGGCAGACGATCGGTTGAAGGTGTCGTCACCGATTCCAAACCCGCCGGTGACGATCTCTTCGTCAATCACGAGTTCGTCGACATGAACGTCGACGTCATCCCCGATCCGGACTACCGCTTCTTGATCGAGCAAGGCAACGACAACACCGTCCACACCGAGTGGGAGGACGCGCTCGTCCCGATGTGGGCGTGGCCGCAGGTCGGAGACCGCGTCAAAGAGAGCGGTAACTGGATATGGGATTGCGGTCACTGGGGAGACGGCCCGAACGACCCGACGCACGTGTCGCCGTTCTTGCCGTACGACCCGGTCGAGACGGGACAGGACCTCGCGCACCGAGAAACCGGAGAAGGCAGCGAGCTCAACGGCGAAGCGACCGAGCTTCACCCGTTGTACGAGATGGCGACCACGCGCAAGGAAGCTGCGGGCATCCTGGGTGGGACGCCGAGCGTTCTATCGCAGCTCGACGTGTGGATCTCCGGTGACGGCGGCGGAGCGCTCGCCGAGGAAGAGTGCGCCATGAAAGGTGTGCCGCCGGCCGCCGCGCAGGCGACCTGCTCGCGGTACCGCGATGTCGGGGGCCACTACGAATACTCGCTGCCGCTCGGCACCGCGCCCTCGGGTGGGTCGATCGTCGTCGAACCGGTGCAGGTACACGGCGAAACGGATGCAGCGCTTGCGAGCATCCCCGTAACCATCGAGCAGCATCCCGCCGACTCGTCCATCACGGTTTCATTCGATCTCCCGCACGCGGCTGCACCGCAGTACTTCGGGATAACAGTGCAAGCGGGTTGGTCGAACCAGAAGGCCAACGTGAAGCACGTGCACGTCTCGGTCGACAACATCAACGTCATCCACTCCCTCGACGGTGCGAGCGAGCCGAGCATCAACCCCGTTCTGAACGGTCCAGAGCAAACACCGGGTCCGGGAGAATGGATCATGACCGCGCAGGCGAACGGCCATTGGGTGCAGATATCGCCGAGCCTCGTGTCTCAAGTGGACGACGGGACGCAGATCCCGAACAGCGCATCGTTCGATTACTGGTTGCCTGCCGGCATCGCCCCGCGTTTGCTCGTCAGCGCCCGGGAGTGCGACATCCCCGGCATCGACTGCGTGCATGACGTCTTCGGCGGTCATGAATCACCCGTCCCGTTCCACGAGGTCGGTTACAACGACCATCCCGGCCGCATCCTCGCGACCGATGCCGGGAACGTGGGCTTGCACGTCGGCCGCTTGCTCACGGTGGGCTCGCAGACATTGTTCCCGCGCTACAACTCAGCGCACACGGCCGATGAAGACCGATCCGACTACACCTGTGGCGACGGCTTCACAGGCGCGTGTTATTCGGTGACGGCGACGTTGACCGTGTCCTGATGATGCGCGCGCGCGTGGTGGCCGTTCTCCTGGCGGTTGCGGCATCGGTCGCTGTGGTGCCTGCACGTGCGATCTCGACGGCGCATATCCAGCCGGGCGCGCCGCTCCTCATGAACCCGACTGCGTTTCCCGACAACACGAGTCCCTACACGTTCAGGCGATGCACGCTCGGCTTCGTCTTCACCGATCCGGCCGGCGCGCTCTACGTGATTACCGCGGGACACTGTCTCGGGCTCGGCGCGAAGGCCTATGACGAGTCGCGTGAAGAGTTCGGAACGGTCGTGTATCACCTCGAGTCGGGAACCGACGACGTCTCGTTGATCGCGATCGAGGATGCCAAGCGCGCGCAGGTCGACCCGTCCGTGCGCACCTGGGGAGGGCCGACGGCGGTGGCACCGCCGAGCGCCGAGCACGAAGGCGACGAGGTGCTGTTCACCGGGTTCAGCTTCGGGCTCGGGGATGTTGCGGCGACGAGCGCGCGGAACGGTGTTCTTGTCGCCGACGACGATGTGCACTACATGGCCGACACGAGCGCGTCGGAAGGAGACAGCGGCGCTCCTATCATCGACGCATCGACGGGAGCCGCGATCGGGATCGTGCGCGATTTCGGTCTGAACGATGACCCGCCCGTTACGGACGACGGCCCAACCGTTGCGCGCATCCGCTCGCTGTTTGCGGCCGCAGGATTCCAGCTTTCGCTCGCGACGGCGGCATATCAACCACCGCCGGTCTAACTCACGAGACGATCCGGGGGCGGAACGGCGTGTCGTCGTGCACGAACGACAGGTCGTCCTCGACGCCGGCTACACCGGCCACACCGAAGATCATCTGTCGAAGCACCGGGATGCTGCTGCGGCGTTCGAGCCAGCCGTCGAGTCGCACGATGCCGTCCTTTACCTCGACACGCACCGATCCCTGCGACACCGTCGGCCAGAGTAGGCCGGCGATGATGTCCCGCGCGATCTCGTCGCGGACGTCCGCATCGTCGCGCGCGAACCGCGCGAGAAGAGACCTCGCCGGCACGATGCCGACGGGGATGTCATCGTCGGCGACGATCACGACGTCGTCTCGGGAGCGCGCGATGCGGCGCGCGGCGGTCGCGAGGAACGACCGACGCTGGACGAACACCGGCGCGCGCATCACATCTCGGGCGGTCGACCCGGGCGGGGCGTCCACGATCTCGCGCGCGCTCACGACACCGATCGCGCGACCCCCGGCTTCCACCACGATGACGCAGGACAAGGACCGAAGGAGGCTCGAGAACCGCTCGACGGGCGTGGTCGGCTCGACGGTTATGAAACCTTCGATCATGACGTCTGCGGCGCGGTCGTTCATGTCTCCTCCGCACCGATGCTCCTCGGAGCCGGGTCCTTCGAGCAAGGCGCATCCTGCCTATCGTGCGAAGGGCGTCCGGCGCGCCGGAGGCCGGCCTCATATGCTTCGGCCGTGCTGCGCAGGGTCGTTACCGCCGTTATCGTCGCGGTGATCGCATTCGGTTTCGTCGAGCTGGGGTTCTGGCAGCTCCGGCGCCACACCTATTTTCAAGCGATCAAGACGAGCATCGAGAGCCGCAGTGGGCTGCCTCCCGCGCCGATCCAAGGACTGCTCACCCCCGGGTTTTCTCCTTCGATGCTCGAGTTCCGCAACGTCGCCCTCACCGGCCGGTACGACCCCGCGCGCGAGATCATTCTCGCCGATCATCCGCTCGACGGTGTTGCCGGCAATCACATCGTGACGCCGGTGCGGCTCGACGATGGGAAGGCTGTCCTCGTGGATCGGGGATGGATCCCGCTCGAGGACACGACGCCGCCGGTCGCAGACGCGACGCCGCCGAGCGGGACGGTGACGATCACAGCCATCTTGATGCAGACCGAGCACCGCGGGAGCCTCGGCCCGAGACTTCCTGCGACGGGCACGCTCGCGCAAGTGTTCCGTATCGAGATCCCGCGGCTCCAGCAACAGATGCCGTACGAGCTTTACCCGATGTGGGTCTTGCTGCGATCGCAACAGCCGGCGCAGTTGCGCCCGTTGCCGAAGATCGCGCCTGCTCCGTCGCCGACGTCCTCGCCGCCGAACCTCTTGTATGCGACGCAGTGGTTCCTGTTCGCGGCGATCGGTGTTTTCGGATACGTGTTCCTTCTCCGCAAGGAGCTGCGCGCGCCGCCCGTCGCAGCACCGGCCGAAGCCGACCGCGCGCCCATCGCGTGACGGACGCGCGGTCGCTACGGTTCAGACCAGGTCGCGCACTTCTTCCATCGTGAACGCGCGCAGCGTTTCGGTCGTCGCGTTCCCGCGTCCTGCGATGACGAGCGCAAGCTTCGCCACCGTTTCCTCATCGGGCGCGTCGACGATGGATACCTGGTCGAACCGACCCATCGTCACGTAGTTGCCGAGCAGCTTGCCGCCCGCTTGCTCCACGCGTTTGGCGACCTGATCGGCCCGATCCGGGAGCGACGAAACGTTCTCGCGCCCCTTGTCGGTCCATCGGATCAGGGTGATGTAGGCCGGCATCGACACCCCTCCCTTCCGGCCGGGCGGTGCTTCCGCTCGGCGGCCGATTCTGCGCCCGATGCGCGCTCCAGGGCAAGCCCTACTATGTGCGACATGCTCGAATTCAGCGGATGGGCGGAAGAGATCTTGCGTCGAGCGGATGAAGCGGCTCGGCGTCTGAACCCAGACGCGCGCGTTCGGCTGTCGCGCGCGCCTGCAGCGGCTGTGGAGTTGCGCACGGCGGCTCCGGCCGGCGCGATCACGACCGAGCTGGTCGATGCAGCGCGCGCAGGCGACACGACGGTCGATGTCGGCGGCGCCGTCGTGTACGTGGCCGAGGGGATCGAAGGACTGATCGACGTGGAGGAACCGCACGACCGGATCGTCTTGAAACCGGCAGGATCGCCGCACAACGTCAAGCGCTGAACGCGCGCGCTCGACGACGAATAGGATGTGCGCCGTCATGGCGTACTGGTTGGTGAAGACGGAGCCGTCCACGTTCTCGATCGACGATCTCGAGCGGAAAGGCGTCGAGCATTGGGACGGTGTTCGTAACTTCGTCGCGCGGAACAACCTGCGCGCGATGAAGCTCGGCGAGCGCGCGCTCTTCTACCACTCCAGCGCCGAGCCCCCCGGAGTCGCCGGTATCTGCGAAGTCGTGCGCGAGGCGTATCCCGACGAGTCCCAATTCGACCCGAACAGCAAGTACTTCGATCCGAAATCGAAACCCGAGAAGCCGCTGTGGTGGATGCCGGACATGGGCTTCGTCAAGAAGTTCCCTCGGTTCGTGCCGCTCGCCGAGCTTCGCGAGACACCCGGGCTCGAGGAGAT
>JBHELL010000031.1:0-17049 GCA_046263075.1 Actinomycetota bacterium
GCGTCGGCTCCCACCCGTGCTTCTGGATCGCGCGTTCGAGCGCGTCGACGCATCGCGGGTCGAACTGCACGCCTTCCCACTTGCGCAGCTCCGCCATCCCGAGCTCGATCGCCATAGCCGGCCGGTAGGAGCGCGTCGACGTCATCGAGTCGAACGCGTCGGCGACCATCACGACGCGCGCCGTGAGTGGGATGTCCATCCCGACGAGCCCGTCGGGGTAGCCCTTCCCATCCATGCGCTCGTGGTGGTGACGCACGGCTTCGACGGCGCGGCCTTCGCGCAAGAAATCGACCTCGCTCACGATCTCCGTGCCGTGCACCGGGTGCCACTTCATGTGCTCGTATTCCTCCGGCGTGAGCTTCCCCGGTTTCGTGAGGATCGTGGTCGAAACGGCGAGCTTGCCGACGTCGTGCATGAGCGCAGCGATGCGAAGCGCGCGAACGCGTAGCTCCGGCATGCGCAGCTCGCGCGCGATCATGACGGCGAGCCTGCTGACGCGCTCGGCGTGTCCGCGCGTGTACGAGTCCTTCGCTTCGATCGCCGAGATCAGCGCGCGCAACGTGGCTTCGTATGCTTCGTCCATCTCCGTTGCGGCGACGAACGCGCTGCGCGCGACCATCATCGGAACCAAGAAGAAGAGCACTGCCGCGAACCGGAGATGGTCATACAGCGCGGCGAGCGTCACTCCCATGACGGCGAACGCGAACGTCGTTACGGTGACTGAGAAGAAGTTACCCCACCAGACTTGCCGGAACGGGATCCGTCGAACCAAGGAGACCATCCCAGCGACTGCGCTTGTATTTGCGAGGAAGTAAACGAGCGACGCTGCCATCAGGGGCAGCAGGATGTGAGGGAAAGCACCGATGCCGAGGGTGTGCGGTCCGCCCGCGGCCACGTATGCGCCGCCGGCCAGCGCGGTCGCAAGCGAAAGTTGCGCCGAGTTGAACACCATCCGCCCGAGCCAGTCGGGACGTGTACGTAAGGCTGGGTCGATGCCGCCGATCGCTGCCGCCACGGCAGCTTGCGCTGGGCCCAGTGCTGCGAACGCAGCGACAGCGACGACGAAGCTGACGGAGTAACTGATCGGGGGACCCGATGGTTGCGGGATCGGGATCGGTTTGAGCTCGGCAAGGAGGAAGAGGCCGGCGAAACCGAGCGTCTCCAATCCGTGCCCGAAGTGGCGAAGCTCGACGAGGGCAACGACGAGCCCTGCCGCACCACACGCAACAGCGAGCGTGTAAAGCCACGCCCGCAGGGGAAAGTCCCGCACCCGATCCCGCTCCTTGCAAAGAGAAGGGGTTGGACCAGGTCCAACCCCTCCCGATACCTGAGCAGTTTGTCGGCCGTGCAGGGTCCGACATTTAGCCCTTAGTACTTCGCCGAAGCGCCGGCGAGCAGGAACAGCGCTGCGAGCGCCATGAGCGCTGCAAGGATTCGCGCCTTCATCGGTGTACCCCCCTTCCGCTGACCACGGGTGCTGGACTTCGCCAACGACCTTCCCGACTCAGCAGGCCGGACCGCAACGGCCCGAGCCAGGAGTTCGGCGGGCTTCGCCCCGGTGGGCCCTACGTTCTCCCACCACGGGATGTGGGCGATCGTCGGTTCCCAGCCCGGAGCGCATATCGCCCTTCGAACCGGCTGTGCTCCCCCAGGCGTGGACATGCGCAAAAGGTACGGCAGCGGGGGTGCCCGAAAAATCCGGGTCGGTACGGGTTTAAATGCCCGGCGCGGCACTCCTTGGACACGGCAAAGTGGGCGGAACCGTAGGTTCCGCCCTGATTTACCTGGTCAGCGCGCTAGAACGGCGGTGGCGGGGTCGGCCAGAACGCGAGCACCGGGGCCGCCATGACCGCCAGCGCGATCAGGACCGCTGCGATGGCGACGATCGCCATCACTTTGGCCTTCACATGGCTAAACACGGGTCACCTCTTAAGGAACGAGCTTTCCTTCGTCTCGTATGTCGGCACCCTGTGCAGCCGCTTGATGACCCTACGTAGTCATGAGGCCTTACCGGAGGGGACTATTCCGCTTTGACCGTTAGATGCGGCCGCGCTTTGCGGCCCAGGTTGCGAGCCCCGCGCGGCCGTTCAGTCCCAGCCGTTTGGTTGCTTTCGCGATGTGGTCCTCGACTGTGCGCTCCGAGATGAAGAGTCGCCCTGCGATGTCGGCGTTGGTCGCCCCCGCAGCCACGAGAACTGCGACCTCTTGCTCGCGCGAGGACAACTCATCCGGCGCGCGCTTCGAACCTTTCGGTCGTCCTGCCCGCGGGCGTACGCCGGCGGCTCGGAGATCCGCCTCTATCCGGTTCTGTTCGACGCTTGCTCCAGCCTCGGCCGCCAGCGCCCTGGCGGCTCGCAAGAGTTCCGCGCGTTCGTCTCCCGTCGTTGCAAGCGCAAGCGAGCGCAGGACGCGCGCGCGATCGCCGACGTTCTCTGCCTCCTCGAACGAGCGGACGGCGTTGCGGTAGTGGTGCGATGCCGATGAAGCGTCCCCCTTTGCTGCCGCGATGCGTCCGCGCGTCTCGTGGACGAAGGCTTTGTGCCACGGGAACGCGTGCGTCTCGAGGAACTCGTCCACGCGTCCGAGGACACCGGCGGCAAGCTCGTTTTCGCCTCGTCGCACCAAGATCATCGCGTACAGCCGCCCGACGAGCGCTTGCACGTCCGGGGAAGGCGGTGCCCCTTCGAAGAATGCGCGCGCTGAAGCAACACCCTCGTCGCGTATCGGCGAGCCCGAATGTGCATCGAAAACGATCTCCGCGAGCGCCGCGTAGCTCTCGTTGGTAGTTGCATTCGCTGGGTCGAGCATCGAACGCAGTCGAAGAGGACCGTCACCGATCTCGTCCCACCAGCCCCGCAGGATCGCCGCAGCGAGATCTTCTTCCCCTCGTTCGATCGCCGCCCACACACGCACGACTCGTCCCCACATGTACGCGAACCGCGTCGTCTCGAGCAGCGCAGCGCGGCGCTCCGCTTCCGCCGCGATGCCGCGGCGCCACAACAGCCATGCTGCGAGGTGGTTCATATGATCGCTTTGACTAGCCATCAGCCGCGACACGAACACCTGACGTGACTCCTCGACGAGCTCAAACGCGTAGGCCGCTCGTCCGGTCTCCGCTGCGAAGAGCGCTCTATCGGTCGAAAGGCCGGCGATCTCTTCGTGATCCTCCGTTCCACTTGCGAGGTCGTACGCGTACGCGCACAACTCAGACGCTTTCTCGAGATCGCCGTCGCTTTCGGCAACCCAGGCGAGCCCGTGAAGCGCGCGCACCTCGACATCGATCAAGTGTTGGTCACGCGCGCGCGTCAGCGCACCTTCGAGAAGCGGCTGCGCCGCATCTCGGTCCGCCATGAATCGGATGAGGGCGTAACCCTTCTGAACCTGGAGCAGCGCCGCGAGGCTCGACGACGCAGGCACGAGGGACAATGCGTCGTCGAACAACTGCGCACCCGAAGCGTCGTATTCGAAGAAGGCCGCGCCCGCGGCGCGACCCAGGGCGCGTGCCGCGTGATCGGCGAGCCCGCGTGTCTTCGCGTGCTCGGCGATCTCGAGGAACGCTTTGCGCGCGCCCGCGTAGTCACGCATCCGCATCGACACTTCGGCGAGCCCCATACCTGCCTTCGCCTTGAACGCGCCGCTCGACGAAGCTGCAGCCGCCTTGAACGCTTCGACCGCTTCTTCGAGCGCGCCGGCGCCGAGCGCGCGCTCCCCCGCTTGCACCCAGTACCCCGCCGCGCGCTCCCCATCGCCGGCTTCGGTCCAATGCTCGGCCAGTGCCGATGCATGCGGCGCAAGATCCGCTGCGTACCGCACCTCGATCCCACGTGCGAGCTTCGCATGCATCTCGCGACGCTCGACCGAGACGATCGGACGCGCGATCGATCCACGCACGAGCGCATGTCGGAACACCAAGTGTCCTTCGTCGTCGGTCAGCAATCCGGCGCGCACGGCCGTAATGAGATGCGCGGGGATCCGCGACTCAGGGATGTCGCAGGCCAGAGCGAGCACGGCAGGATCGAGCGCTCCGCTCATCAGCGATGCTGCGCGAACCACCGCGCGCGCTTCGTCGTCGAGCCGGTCGAGCCGCGCGTCGACCGCGCGCGCGATCGAAGCCGGCACATCCTTCTGCCCTGCCGCGCGCGCGGATGCGAGCTCTTCGACGAAGAACGGCACACCTTCGCCGAGCTTCTCGAGCGCGGCGAGGTCTTCGTCGCTCGGCTCCGCCTCCCACATCGCCGTGACCATGGATGCGACGTCCGCTCGGCCGAGCGGCTCGAGATCGATCGTCGTTGCGATGCGATCGCGCGTCACCACGTCGAGCAGGCGCGATAAAGGCCCGCCGGGTCCTGCCGGACGCAGCGTCGCAACGATCAGCGTGCGATCGTCGCCCGCCGAGCGCGCGAGATGAGCGACGACCGCCAGCGAGAGCTCGTCTGCGAAATGAAGGTCTTCGAGCGCGACGACCACGCCCGGCGCGCGCGCGAGCAGGCCCCTGATGCGCGCGGATACCTGGCGCGCCGGCGGCTCGGCGCCCGCGGTTAGTTTCATCAACAACGATGCGAGCTCTCGCGCGTCGCCGGCGGCGTCGTGGAGCAAGACCGATGCATCCTCCACGAGATCGAGGATCATCGAGTACGGCCCCGCGCGTGACACCGACTCCGCGCGTCCCCACACCACCGGGTGCTTGCGCGCGCGTGCCCAATCCGCGAAATCGCGGACCAGTCGACTCTTACCGATCCCCGCCTCGCCGCCGACGAGGACGAGGCCGCCGGTTTCGATCGCTTCGCGCAGTGTCCGCATCTCGTCATCGCGACCGACGAGAACCGGGCACACCATGCTCGACGTAGGCATCGACACAGGGTACGACCAAAGCGGCGCGGTCCTGCATCGCGCGGCGCGTCACGGCTAGCATGCCGCGGTGGCCGTCGACATCCCTCCGGACGAGATCTCGGTCCGCTTCTCGCGATCGAGCGGCCCTGGTGGACAGAACGTCAACAAGCGCGACACGCGTGTCGAGCTGACGTGGAACGTCGAAGCGACCCGCGCGCTCAGCGCGTCCCAGAAAGCTCGCGTCCGCGCGCGGCTCGCGCGGCGGCTCGACGATGAAGGCCGGATCCGGGTAACGGCCAGCGCCGAACGCACGCAGAGCGCGAACCGGGCGGCCGCTCTCGCGCGATTGAGAACGATCGTCGAGGGTGCCCTTCGTCCCCCGCCTCCGCCGCGAAAGCCCACGAAACCGACGCGGTCGGCCACCGAGAGGCGTCTGCGTGAGAAGAAACTGCGCGGCGAGCTGAAACGCTCGCGGAGCTACAGCGATGACTAGGAGGGGATGGCTACCGTTTCCTGCTCGGGTACGACGGGTACACCCATCCTGTCCAGGGGAGATGCATGATCCAAACGACGATAGCGGGTCGGTACCGGCTCGAAGAGCAGATCGCCACCGGCGGGATGGGGACGGTCTGGCGCGCGCACGACGAAGTGCTGCAGCGGCCGGTTGCGGTCAAGCTCCTCAACGATCATCTCGCAGATGACGATGCAGCGTCGGAACGTTTCCGGCGGGAAGCGTTGACGGCGGCTTCGATCACGCACCCGAACATGGCCAACGTCTACGACTACGTCGAGGACCAGGGCCGCCCCGGGATCGTCATGGAGCTGGTCGACGGAGAGACGCTCGCGCATCTGATCGCGCGGCGCGGACGGCTCCCCGTGAAGGACGCGGTTCGCATCGCCTGCGACGTGTTGGTTGCGCTCGACGCAGCACACGCGGCGGGGATCATCCATCGCGACGTGAAGCCGGGCAACATCCTGATCACGTCGCGAGGCGAGGTGAAGGTCGGAGACTTCGGTATCGCTCGCTCTCTCAGCGACTCGTCGATGACTGCAACCGGAACCGTGATGGGTACCGCGCATTACAGCGCACCGGAACAGGTACGCGGTGAGAGTGCGGGGCCCCCATCCGACATCTATTCGGTCGGCGTCGTGCTCTACGAGATGCTGGCCGGACGCAGGCCGTTCCAGGGCGACACAGCCGTCGCGGTCGCGCTCGCACGACTGAGCGAGGATCCGCCGTCGCCGCGAACGCTCCGCCCCGCATTGCCGCAGCAGCTCGACGCCCTCGTGATGCGCGCGCTCGCTCGCGATCCTGCCGCCCGGTTCTCCGGCGCGCGAGAGATGCGGAACGCGCTCACTGCCGCAGTAACGGGCGACGATGAAGCGTCGCGCACGATGGTGTTCGCAGCGACGAGCGATGCCGACACGGTCGCGTACGGTGTCGCAGCCGCTCCCGCTCTATCCGAAGAGCCTCCGATCGTCCGTGACTTCGTCCCGCCCCGGTGGGCGGGGCGCAAGGTCGCGCTGATACTGCTGCCGCTGCTGGTGCTCGGCCTCATCGCGTTCCTTCTCGTCGGATCGCTGCGAAGCAGCCCGGCGGTGAAAGCACAGTCGCCGACGACACCGTCGGCAAGCGCCAGACCGGTCACGTGTTGCCGCGTGCCATCGCTCAAGGGCTTGACCATCCCGCGCGCCAACAACGCGTTGAAGGCGGCGGGGCTCGACATGGGGAACGTCACGTATGTGTACTCCTCAGCGCCGAACGGGACCGTCGTCGGCCAATCACCCGCGGCAACGAAGACGATCGCGCGCGGCGAGGCCGTCGCTCTCGTCGTGTCGCGGGGACCCGCCCCGCCTCCGGCGCCGTCGCCGAAACATCACAAGCGTCACGGGGATTAAGCCGCGCCGATCGCGGCCGTGCAATACGCGCAACGCCGAGCCGCGATCGGGATCTTACTGAGACACTCCGGGCACTGCCGCGTCTCTTCCCCCTTCGGTTGCTCCGTCTTGAAGATCTCCATCAGGTGGTTCACCGGCTTGACGACGAAGAAGAACACAGCCGCTGCGATGAGCACGAACTGGATGATCGAGCTGACGACGCCGCCGTAGTTGAAGAGGTGGCGGCACGTGCCCTTCGCGTATCCGCCGATGCAGAAGTGTCTCGCTGCGAGGTCTCCCGTGCCGGCGAAGCTCGTCAGCGGATCGATCAATCCCTTCACGAGCGAGTTGATGATCGCGCCGAACGCCGCTCCGATCACAACACCGACCGCGAGGTCGACGACGTTCCCGCGCAGCACGAACTGACGGAAGTCCTTCAGCATGGGTCCTCCTGCGTGACGTTGCGTCGAGCCTACGGTTCGAGCGCGGCGCGCACGAACTCGACGAGCTCCTGTTGCCGGCGCTCGAGCGCTTCGCGTCCGCCTTCCCTGCCTGCGACCGCGCGCAACACACCGGCTTCGGTCAACGAACCGACGACCGCGGTGTAGATCGAGAAGAGCAACAGGACCGGATCCTGTCTGCGGAACACGCCGGCTTCCATCCCGCGCTCGAGGAACAGGAGCGCGCGCTTGCGCAACGGGTCGAGCGCGCTCGCCACTTGCTGCACGACGTCGGGGCTGTGACGGCCGGCCTCGCGGATGAAGCCGGGGAAGTCCGGCCACTCCCGCGCGAGCTTGAATAGCGCGGCGATGACGCGCTCGACGCGGTCGAATCCCTCTTCCGGTCCGGTCAGCGCGTCGTCGAGCGCGCGCGCGGTGCGCGCGCCGAGCTCCTGCACACAAGCGTGGAAGAGCTCTTCCTTCGTCTCGAAGTGATAGAGCAACGATTGCTTCCGTACCCCCGACGCCGTGGCGACTTCGTCGAGCGTCGTCGCTTCGTACCCACGCTTGCCGAACGCGCGCAACGCGACCTCGACGAGTTGCTTCTTGCGTTCGTCCCCACCGATACGCGTCATCGTGTGCACCCTAACGCGGGAACGCGCTGCGCTTCTTGGGGAGAGGCCGGCTCGCTTCCCAGGTGCGGCGCCAGCGCGCGGCCGGAGGCCCGCCGATCGACGGTGTCTGTTCGCGCGCCGCGGCCTTCAGCGACTCCCACCAGGTCTGCCCGTCTTCGTTCAGCGTGACGGCGAGCGCGCGCTTGATGCGGGTGTTGAAATCGTGCGCGGCTTCGTGTTCCTGCGGGAACAGCGGCCGTCCGAACCGCACGTGCACCGGCGGCCGTCCCTTCGCGATCCACGCAGAGCCGCGCGGCATCGCATGGTACGTGCCGCGCAGCGCGACCGGCACGACCGGGACGCGATTGTCGACGGCAAGTCGCGCAGCGCCGAGCCGCAGAGCGCGGACCCAGCCGTCCTTCGAGCGCGTGCCTTCGGGGAACACGAGGATGCTCCACCCGTCCTCGAGGAGGTCTTTGGCGAGCCTCGTCGTCCGGCCTTTCGAACCTGCCCGCTCTACGGGGAACGCGTTGAAGACGAGCGCCGTCGCGGCGGCTCGCCACCAGACGTCGAAGAAGTAGTCGGCCGCCGCGCCGGTCGCCGTGCGCGCGCGCCACGCAGGCGGGAGCGACGTGAGCACGAGCGGCGCGTCCAGGTGCGACGAGTGGTTGGCGACGAAGATCGCGGGCGGGACGATGGTGTCGAGCACGTCGAGCCCTTCGACGTGCGTTTCCGTTTCGACGTTCAGGAGCGGCTTGAGCGCGTACTGCTGGATCGCCGCGCGCGCGGCTTGCGCGCGTCGGCCGCGCGCCCATTCGGTCGGGAAGTCCCGCGGCTCGACGTGGAGCGGCTCGACCGATCGCGGAACCAGCGGGCGCCGGCCCCACCGCCATCCGCGCGCCATCGCGCGCAGATCCTTCGCGAGGGACGGTCGCTTCATCGCACGTCCGCCAGCAGCAGCGGCGGGACCTTCATCGCGGTGATGCGCGGGGAGCGGCCGACGGTTTCGGACGCCATGTCGAGTGCGTCGCCGAGCGTCGTCGCCGATCGGAAGCCGAGCCGCTGCACCGTGCGACGGTCGCCGCCGACGAAGATCACGTCGCCGAGCTGATCCATCGCGTGCGCGGCCCAGTACCACATGTAGAACGGGTGCACGCCGTGATACGCGTACGAGTTGCGATAGAGGTGGATGTACCACGGATCGGTCGCGAACTGTTGCTCGAACTTCTTCTCGATCTGCGCCGGATCCGTCGTTTCCGCCAGCACCTCTTCGAAGAAGTCGACGTAGCTCGGATGGTGGATCTGGTGGAACTCGTTGCGCACAGGGTGGAACAGGATCATCGCGCCGCCGGGACGCACGAGCGGTTTGCCGCGATACATGTTGAAGAAGTAGCCGAGCCCCTCACACACGACGAGGATCGGATTCATGATCGAGTTCACGTTGTAGGGCCCGATGTACGGCAACCCGGCGACCAAGATGTCCGCCTGCCCGTCGACCTCGACGAGCTGCTGGCGATGCACGTTCGCGATCGTCTTCGCGTGCACCGCCTCGGTCTCCCCGGCGTTGATGCCGGTGACGCCGTAGGGCGCGTACGCGCGCGAGAAGATCTTGCGCTTGAGATGCGCCGGCGCGCGGTCGGTGAACCGCTTCGTGGCGAGGAAGCTGGCCTGATCCTTCACGGACCACTCCCACTCACGCTTCTGCAGGAACTCGAGCGATCCCCCGAACGCGTCGTTGTTGAGCGTCGTCTCGACCGTGAAGATCTTCACGTGCTCGGCCAGGAGGCGCCCCATGCGCACCGTCGAGTGGTGCAGGGCGCTCGACGGTGGATCCATGTACGAGCGTGACTGCATCATCGTGTGAACGTTGTGGTGATGTTTCACGCTGCGGTAGCTCGCCAACCCGACCGGCACCGATTTGTGACCGCCGTCCATCGCGACGAGGTTGATGTTGACGTACACGATCAGGTCCGACTCGGCCGCGCGCTTGGAAATCTCGACCTCTTCGCCTTCGTCGGTGCGGCCGATGAACGTGAGGTTGTCGCGATCCTCGGCGTCGTGGTTGTACAGGTTCTCCGGATGGAACGAACGGAACACCCGCTCCCCAACCGCGCGCTTCAGCTCCGCCGGCGTCATCCGCCGGTGGAGGGACAGCGCGGCGATGATGTGCACGTCGTCGACGCCCGCGCGCGCGGCGTGCTCGAGGACGTGCTCGATCACCCGTCCGCGGATGTCGGGTTCTTGCATCGGCGGCAACGGCAGCGAGATGTCGTCGAACGCGATCGTGAGCTTCATGCCGGCCTTGAGCAGCGAGGGCAGCGGCTCGGCGTTCTCCGGATGCAGCAGCGCGCGCTCGATCGCGGCGTCGACATCGCGGATGCCGGGCAGCGCCTCCGGCGGATACACGACGCGCGAGCCGAGCGGGAGCCGCTCGAGCCGGAACCCTTCGCCGTGATGGAACAGCAGCGGCGGCGTCCGTTCGTCGACCTCTAATACGAACCCTGGTCGGGCCATCCTTAGCTCTCCCTCGTGGGGTCGAATGCAACCTTGATCGTGCCGAGCCGTCCCGACGACATCGCGTGATCGATCGCCTCGCGCCATCGCGACAATGGGTAGGTGGCGCCGACGAGCTCGCCGAGCCTCGCATCGCTCGCGAGTTCAACCGCCGTTCCGAACGAGCCTGCGCCGGAGTAGGCGCCGACGAGCTCGAGCTCGCGGAACCATACGGGTGAAAGATCGATCCGCTCCGGCATCCCCGAGACGATCACCCGGCCGCGCGGGCGCGTCGCGCGCACCGCGAGATCGAGGCCGTCCTTCGAGCCGACGCATTCGAAGGCGACGTCGACACCGCCGAGCAGGTAGGGGGAGGAACGTTCGGGATGCAGCCGGAATGCGCGCGTGGCTCGGCGAACCGCGGCCATCGCGTCCGACGGCTCAACCACGTCTGTCGCGCCGAAGCGCTTCGCGAGATCGACCTGCTTCGCATGCTTCGCGACCACGATGATCCGTCCCGGCTGCGCCGCTTCCCGTAGGGCAAGGAGCGTCAGCAAGCCGACGGTTCCCGCGCCGACGATGAGCACCGTCGAGCCGTCGCGCACCTGCGCGCGCTCGACGGCGTGCAGCGCGCACGCGAGCGGCTCGATCATGATCGCCGTTTCGTTCGTCACGACGTCCGGGATCGCATGCAGCTGCGACCGGTGCGCCACGAGTGAGCCGCTCCACCCGCCGCCCGTGTCTGCGCAATACCCCGTCTGCAAGCCGGGCGAGACGTGCCCGCCGGTGACACGCTCGCACAGGCCGTGCAGACCTGCAGCACACGGCTCGCACGTCTCTCCAACGCCGCGCGCGGCACATCCGAGGATGGGGTCGAGCACGACACGTGTTCCGGCTTTCAAGTCATCGCAGTCTTCGACCAGCTCGCCGACCACTTCGTGCCCCGGCACGAACGGCATCGAGACGAGCGCGGAGAAGTAGAAGCTCGTCTTGCCGGAGATCGCCGTGAGATCGCTCCCGCAGATCCCGGACAGCAAGGGCTTCAAGCGCGCCCACCCCGTCGCCGGCGGCGCAGGCTCGTCCCTGTTCACCAACCGGAGCGATGCGATCCCCGACGAGATCACGCCCGGCGCGCGATCGCCGAGCGCGCGCGCAGCGAGGTATCGCGGCACCGAGCGGTAGAGCTCGAGCGCGAGCGTCACCGCACCACCGCCTCGGGGATCATGATCTTCGGCGTCCCACGGCCGGACTTCCATTCTTCGACCGGCCACCGCTCCTTGCGCGCGATGCGTGCGAGCCCGATATCCGGGTTTACCGCGACTGGATTCCCGACGGCTTGCAGCAATGGCAGGTCGCTCATCGAGTCGGCGTACGCGAAACACAGCGACAGCTCGACGTCGTGCGCGCGCGCGTAGTCGCGAAGCCAGGACGCGCGCGCCTCACCGACGAGCGGCGGACGCTCCATGTCGCCGGTGAAGACGCCGTTCTCTTCGCGCAGACGTGCGGTGACGGTGACGTCGGCGAGCCCCGCCACCGGCTCGATCACGAAATCGAGCGCGCCGCTGATGAAGACGATGCGGTGGCCGGCAGCTTTGTGATCGCGGATGCGTCGAACCGCATCCGGAGACAGCTTGCGCAGGAACAGATCGCCGAGCCGTTCCGCGGCGAGCGCGCGCACGGACGCAGGATCGGCGTCTTGGTACTGCCGGTAGAACAGACGGAGGAACTCTCCGCGGTCGTGACGCTCTGCTTTCAGGAGTGACGGGATCTTCCAGGCGGTGACGGCGACGGTGCGTGCGCGCTCGACGCCGTCTTGCTCGGCCATGCGGAGCCAGAGGTATGCCTCGACGACGTTCGTGTCGACGATCGTGCCTTCTACGTCGAAGACTGCGAGCACGACCTTCCCGCTGTCGCCGTTGGTCGGCGGCTCGATCACGACCGACGGCTGCGGGCGCGGCGGCATCGCGGCCGCCCACCGCATCGCGGCGGAGATCGCCGGGAGGTGGATCTCGCCGAGGTAGTGCTCCCACGTGTAGCTCGTCGGATCGAAGTTGAAATCGCGCCGGTCGTCCGGCGGCAGGCTCGCGAACAGCTCTTGCGCGCGCTCGTCTGTGTAGATCACCTCGATCTCGACGTAATGCCCGTACAACGCCGCGTACCGCTTGACGAAGTCGAGCCTCCCGCGCAACCGGTCGACCTTGCGAACCGTCTCGCGCGCGAAGGAGTTACGGCCGAGCCGCGTCGCCGCGCGCTCCGTCACGTCGATCGCGCGCTCGGCGATACGCATCTTCTTCTCGACCGCGCGCTTGCCGGGGAACGACCACACCGGCGGCTTGTAGGCGCCGCGACCGCGCTCGGGGAGCGGGTGCTCTAGGTAGTACCTGCGCGTGTGCTCGTAGACCTTGCGGAAAAGCAGCGGGTTCCGTCCGCCGCTCGACACGTGATAGACGGCCCTTCGTTGAGGCGGTCGAGCCGCGACCGTCAAAACTGCGTTCGCCACCATGTCCACCGGGATCAGATCGAGGACGCCTTCGGGGATGCCGGGGAACTCCGGCAGCGCGCCGCGGCCGTAGCCGAGGATGATGGGCTCGGCGACGCGGAAGCCTTCGATCCATCCCGGGTAGGGACGCTCGAGTGCCGACTCGATGATCGACGGACGAACGATCGTGAGCGGGCTGTCCTTCGCGAGCTCGTCGAGCGCCTTCTCGGTGAGGGCCTTCGTGAACGCGTAGACATCCGGCCAGCCGAGCGAGCGCGCGCGCGCTTGCCCGGCGCGCACCATGCGCTCCTTCACCCACTCGCGTCGCAGCTCTTCGGTCTTCGCGGCCACACTCTGCGGGCCTGCTCGACCCATGAGCGCGCGCGCTTTGCCCGCGAGCTTGTCGAGCATCTCCGGCCGGCGCGAGTCTTCTTCAGACTCGGTCCGGAGCCGGACCGCATGCTCGGCCTCCGCGCGCCAGTCGACGTCGCGGTCGAGCAACTCTTCGGGCTGCGTGCCGCGCGTGATGCCGGCGACGTACGCGGTGGACACGTGGACGAAAGGCTTGCCTTTGGCGGCTTCGTAGAGCCGGACGGAGCCGAGGAGGTTGGTGGTGAATGCTTCGTCTATCGGCGGGTCGAAGCTGACGGTGGCGGCGGAGTGGATGACCACGTCGATGTCGTCGGCGATCGTCGGCGATCCGTGGGCGAGGTCGACGCTGGTCGCGCGCACCTTGGCGTCGAACAGCCGCCTGAGTTCCTCTTCGCCGAGCCGCTGCTTGGCCGGTCCGAACGCAGCGCCGGACAGCAGACCCGCGATCCGGGCCGGGGCATCTCCGCGCGCGATGCAGTCGATGCGCGCGACGTCGGTGTCGGTGAGGAGGCGCTCGAGGAGCGCGGTGCCGAGAAACCCGGTGACGCCCGTGAGAACGACGCGCTTGCCCGCAAGACCTTCTCTGATCACCGGCTCGGCCCCCTCTACCGGCCGGTAGATTATTGACGAGTCGGGGTCAGGTCAAAGGCGCGCGGCGGGTTCTGGTTATCAGAGGGCGAATCTCTTCTCTCTGATTAGGGCGTGGGCCCCTTCCCCGGGCGGTTCAGGCTCCAGGCCTGAACAACGTCCACTCGTCGCCTATCGGGGCGTAAGCCGCGAGGACCGGGGCGCCGTGCGCGTCGTAGCCTGGTGTCGCACCGGTCCACCACCAAGACCACTCTCCTGCCGGACCCGCGAAGGTCCCGTCGACACGCGAGCTGTACGCCGGCGTCGACACGACCGAGAGCGCGCGCATGTCGCCGTCGGGTGATGCCCACCCCATTCGGCACATACCGAGACAGGTGCGGTATGTATCGATCGCACCGACGATGCCCACGTCGGCGGTCTGGCGAGGAGTGCTGGAACCAAAGGCCGCCGAGCCAACCGAAGCACCAACTCCGTCATCATCAGGTTGCGCGATGAGCACTGCTCGGGACCCGGTGCCGGTCTCGACGTCGTACGTGAACGTTCCGTCCCCAAACTCGAAAACGGGCTGCGGAGCGACACCTATGGTCAGGCCTGTGCCGAAAACGACCCCCGCCGCGCGCTCTCCCGGGGCAAGGTTGCCGCACACGAGAACGAACTGATCGATGTGCGAACCCGGGTCTCCCTCCGTCGTGACCTGGAACGAAACGCCGCCGAGTGACTTCGTTGTGCTGATCGACGTAGGACCGTATCCGTCGGTTCGAACGAGGATCTCAGTCCCGAAGCCGGTATGTCCGAACCCCCATCCGAAGACGGGGGCCGAGCCGTCCGGCGAGGGGATCTGGGTGACGATCCACTTTGCGCATACGTGCGCTTCTGAGGCGCCCGCCGTTATCGTCAGGAGGGCCCAGTCCGGCGGAGCATCCGCGCGTGCAACCGGCCCCGCCACCATGAGGCTCGACAAGACAACCAGAAGGAGGAGTCGCGCGCGCATCTGATCCACTTTCGTCGACAGAGCCCCGATTCCTTCTCGGTGATCTCCGCGACTGCCGCCGGCATCGGGCAGGCGCTGCGCGCGCCGCTTCTACGAACGGAACGGGTGGTACGCGGACGGCTCGGCGAAGGATGATTCAGAGCGCGGCTTCACGATCCGCGAGATGCGGTACCGGAATGATCTCTAGGCGCCCGCGGCGGGCTTCGTCGGGATGGAGCTCGGCGCCGCATGTGCATTCAGCACCATCGACACCGGGATCACGAGCGTCCTGTCACTGTTGCGCGCGCGGTATGCGACGCGAACGTCCCCGACATCGAACGATCCTGGCTGCAGCGCGCGCGCCGTCACCCAGAGGAACCATCGCGCGCCGGAGCCGACGTGAACCGCGCCGACGTCGTGCAGAACCGCGGGATCCGACGGTCCGCGGGAGATGCCGCCTTCCCAGCCGTGATTCTCGTTCGGGTTCAACGCCTTGATGGAAACGATCTCGACCGTCGTGGGCGCGCGCACGAACGCCGCGCCGACGAGCTGGATCGATCCGGTCGACGTCAAGGGCCCGACGGAGAAATGCACGATCTCCCCCACGGCCACATCTGCGGAGCCACCGTGCACGCCGGTCGCGCGAAGGGTCGGGGTCGGCCACAGATAGATCAACAGGACCGCGACGACCGGGAAGGCGATGATCGCCATGCGAACGCCGCGCGGCAGTTGCGCGCGCTGCTGCGCCGGTGCGAGATCTTCGGGAGCCTCGATCATGGACGACAAGGCTATCAGGCGGTGAAAGCGAGATAGTCGTTGGGCTCGGCACCCTCCACGCGCGCAGGACCGCTCACCACGGTCAGCGGCGACGTTCTGAACGCGATCGCGCGGGAGCCGGCGCGCAGCGAATGTGAACCGGGCAGCACGATCAAGCGATACAACCCCGTTTGGCGCTGCGGCTCGACCGTGATGGTCCAGGGTGAACGAGCGGATCCCCGATGGCCCGTGCATCTCGAGCACGAACGGCTCGACGACGACGGATGCGACGACGCCAGGATCAACGTCGAACACCTCCGTCCGCTCTCCGTTGATGCGAACGCCGACTTCATACGACGCTTGTCCCGGCGCATCCGAGATGTTGATCCGGTGCACTTTGGCGATGCTGTAGGAGCGGATGGGGTTCGCGCGGAAGTAGGCGGCGAAGTTCTGGAAGGCGACCGCGCTGCCGGGCGAATCGGCGAGCTGGTCGAGCTGTGTCAGCTCATAGGCCGCGCGCGGGTTCCCGGCGACGAGCGCGTTGAGGTACCTGCCGACCACCGGAGGAGCCGTCGGTTGCGCGGCGGAGCATGCCAAGAGCAAGAACGTGCAAGCGAGAAAGCCGCGTCGCATCCACGGAAGCATATGGGGGGAGGGCGATCACTCGCCGCACGTAGCGGCGAGTGATCGCACCCTTGGCCCTAGATGATGATGGCTGAGATCGATGGACCGTTGAGCTCGGTGTTGCCGGCCGAGTCCATCGCGTTCACCGTCACCGTGTACAGCCCGAACGTCACCGAAGACGGCACCGTCCACTTCCAGGTGCACGACGTCGGCGCACCGCAGCTGAGCTGGAGCGCAAAGCTCTGCGTGGTGGTCCCGTCGTTCAACGTGAGGATCGCGCCCGGGATCGAGGAGAAGTCGTCTCCGACCGACCCACTGATCGACGAAACCGTTGGGACGAGCACCGAGTTGTTCGCCGTTGCGATCCGCGACTTCGGCGGCGTGTTGTCGCCGTAGCCGGTCAGGCCGACCGCTCGCGGTGAGACGCTGCTCGCGATCGTAACCGTCCCGCTGTTGAGACCCGACGTCGTCGGCGTGAACGTCACGTCGACGACGCACGTGCCGCCCGGAGAGAGCGTGTTCGTTGAGCACGTGTCGTTGACGACCGCGTACGCAGCACCCGTCTTCGTCACCGTGAGCGGACCGTTCGGGGCCGAGCCGGGGTTCGACACGGTTATCCGCTGCGATGCGCTCGTCGTCCCGGGGTACGCCGAGCCGAACGCGAGCGAACCCGGAGCGGCGGCGATCGCCGGACGACCGATGCCGGTCCCGCTCAGCGCGACGAGCTGTGGTGAGCCCGTGACGTTGTCGGCGATCGACACCGTCGCCGTGCGCGCGCCCGCTGCGGTCGGGCGGAAGGCGATCTGGACCGCACACGTCCCACCCGGATCGATATGCGTGCCCGAGCACGAGTCGCCGCTCTTGACGAAATCGGTCTTGTTCGTGCCGGTGAGTGCCACGATGCCGAACGCGACGGACCCCGTGCCGGAGTTCGTGACCGTGATCGTCTGTGCGGCGGCCGCGCTGCCGACGTTCGTCGAGGCGAAGCTCAGGCTCGACGGATTG
>JBHELL010000032.1:0-5189 GCA_046263075.1 Actinomycetota bacterium
GGGATCGGGCACGTCGCCGCGGATCAGCCGCTCGACGTGGCGCACCGACGAGACCAGGCGCCGGATGAATGCGTTTATCGTCCCTTGGCCGACCGCTCTGCCCGCCCATTCGTCGCGCGTCATGTCGTCTTCGCACCGGGCCGCGATCGCATCGACGAGCGCGCGGAACGTCGTCAGTTCGTCGCCGTCCAGCGCCACTCCACCGTCGGGCAGGACCACCGCGTCGCGCGCGAGCCGCGCGGCGACGTTCTGCACGATCATCGTGTACTGCTGGCGGTCGTCTTCGGCATCTGCGAACAGGAACGGGAGCAAGCCCTCCGAGCAGAAGTCTGCGAGCGTCCAGAAGAACGACGTCACCCCGGTCGCGCGCGATGCGACATCGGGAACGGCCGAGGGCGACTCGACGCGCGACGGGGCGTAGAAGGATGCGCTCGCGAATGCACCGACGGGCAGACCGAGCAGCTCGTAGCGTTTGGCTTCCTCCGGGTCGAGGTCGATGTTGTCGCGGTCCAAGAAGAGGAGGTCTTCGCCTTTGACGTTGAAGATCAGCGCCTTCGAGTTGACGGCCTCGGCGCCGAGCACGCCGGACGTGAAGAGGGAATGGAGCAGGAACGTCGCGTAGCTCGTCTTCGTCGCGACACCCGAGATGCCGGAGATATTCACGTGGGCGCCGCGTGTGCCGTCGACGAACTCGAGGTTGGCGAACACCGGCTGGTCGTCGTGGCTCAACCCGATCGGAAGCTTCCGCTTCATCCCGTCGAAGAACAGAGCCTCGTCGCGTTCCGTCCCGATGGCGCGCCTCACGGCGGCGCCGGGCAGGGGAGGGACGAACAGCTCCGGCTCGAAGCGTGTCGCCTGTACGAGAGCAGCTTCGGTCACCTCTGCCGGCAGGATCCCGTCCTCGATCAAGAAGACGTCGGAGTCGAACCGCGCGCCCTCGTGGCGCGCGCGCACCTGGGACACGACGCCGTAGATCCGCACCGGCGGGTGTCCCGGGGGGATGCGCTCGAGAGCGACGACGTCGTCCAGCTGCAGGAAGCGGTCACGCTCCACCGCGACCCAGAACTCCAGCGGCGTCGAGTCGACCGTGCCGATGACGCGCCCGACGCGATCTTCCGTTGACCCTCCACCCAGCATCGAGGGCAGGGTAACACCGGGGTGAGACACGATCGGCGACCCGGAGAAGCCTGGAGAAGCCGGAGACGCCTGGGAACAACTTCGCGTTGTACCCGTTGCGGATGAGGCGCCGGTGGTATATATCGTCGGCGCCGGTCGGACCGGCATAAGGAGCGATCACTGAAGTGGCAGACGAAGAAGAGGAAGAAGTAGGCGTCGAAACGAGCCTCGACGAGCTCGCCAAGCGCGCCGAAGATGTCGAAGAAGACGACGACGAGGTCATCCTCGAGCTCGAGCGTGGGGACGACAAGACCGAAGCGCTCGTCGAGAAGGTCATCCCGCCGCAGGCCAACGAGTTCACGTGCCGCAGCTGCTTCCTCGTGAAGCATCAGAGCCAGCTGGCCGACAAGAAGCGCATGCTTTGTCGGGATTGCGCGTAAGTCCGTGAGATCGGGCGCGCGGGCGCTCCTCGCGCGCCTCACCGTTGCGGCAGCGTCCGGCGCGGTGCTCGTGCTCGCGTTCCCCTCGACCAACGAGCACTGGATCGGCTTCGCCGCCCTGACCCCGCTCGTGCTGGTGTTGCGCTCGGCGCGACGAGCCCGTTACGGCGCGCTCGCGGGGTTCGTAGCCGGTTTCACGTTCTTCGGCATCCTGCTCGCATGGATCAGCAGGTTCGGGTTCGTTGCCTGGGGGGTGCTCGTGACCGCGGAAGCGCTCGCGTGGGCCGTATTCGGCGCCCTCGCTGCGCGGACGAGCCGCTTCGGCCCCGTGATGCGGCTCGTCGGATGGCCGTTCCTTTGGGCCGGGATCGAGATGGCCCGCGCGCGCTACCCGTTCGGCGGCTTCGCGTGGGGCGGGCTCGGCGATACCCAGATCGATGGGGGAGGGGTGATCCATCTCGCGCGCTGGGGCGGTGTGTTCTGTGTGTCGGCGGCGGTGTTCGCGGTCAACGTTCTGATCGCGGAGGTGGTGGCGGGGGGTGCGTTGTCACGCCGAGCGGTACTCGTCGCGATCGCGGCGGCTCTCGTTTTCGCGCCGGTCGCCATCCCGCTCGGCCTGGCGGGCACGCGCTCCGGCACGGTCGATCTCGCCGCCGTTCAGCCGGACGTTCCGCGCGAGCGGTTCACGTCAATCGGCCACAACGGCCGCATCGGGCCCGAAGACACGATCATCGTAGACAGCGCGGCGTCGGAAACGGCCACGATCTCCGCCTCCGATCCGCCGCAGCTCGTGGTCTGGCCGGAGAACACCCTCGATCGCGATCCCCGCACGCATCCGGAGGTCGCGACGCCGACGCGCGACGCCGTGCGACGGCTCCGCGTTCCGTTCATCGTCGGCGCTATCCTCGACGAGGGCGAGACGCGGTTCCGCAACAGCAACCTGCTGCTCGATCCGTCGGGGACGATCGTCGGACGCTACGACAAGATCCACCTCGTCCCGTTCGGCGAATACGTCCCATGGCGATGGGCGCGCAGGGTCGTGCCCGCTCTGGATCGCGAGCTGCCCTACGACGGCGTTCCCGGGTCTCGTCCCGTGGTGTTCGACGTGGCAGGCGCGCGCGTCGGGACGGTTATCTGCTTCGAATCGACGTATCCCGGCCTGGTGCGCACCCTCGTACGACGCGGCGCGCAGCTCGTCGTCGTGACGACGAACGATGCCTCGTTCGGGAACAGTCCCGCGGCAGAGCAGCACCTCCAGATGAGCCGGATGCGCGCGATCGAATCCGGCCGAGCCGTGGTCCATGACGCGATCAGCGGGATCTCGGCCATCGTGATGCCCGACGGCCGCGTCGTCGAAAGTGCCGCCCGCTGGGAGCGCGCGGTGTTGCGAGCGGAGCTCCCTCTCACCGACGGGCAGACGCCGTACACGCGCTTCGGATCCGCTATCGAGTTCGCGATCGCCGCCGCAGCCGCGGTCGTCGCCGGTGCGGCAACCGTGCGAGTGATGGTAACGGCCGCATGAAGGTCCGCGTCATCCTGCCGACCTACAACGAAGCAGGAACGATCCGCGATGTGGTCGCGCGCGCGCTCGGCTCGACGCCGGACGTGGACGTGTTGATCGTCGACGACAACTCTCCCGACGGGACGGGCGACATCGCGGACGGCATCGCCGCCGCCGAGCCGCGGGTCTTCGTCATGCACCGCGCGAGCAAGCAAGGGCTCGGACCGGCGTACATCGCCGGCTTCGTAGACTCCATCGCGCGCGGCTACGAGGCGATGATCGAGATGGACTCGGACCTGTCGCACGATCCCGCCGACATCCCCCGTCTGATAGAGGCCGCGCGCGCGGCCGACGTCGTGATCGGGTCCCGTTACGTGCGGGGCGGCGACACGCAGAACTGGACCACAGGCCGGCGGTTGATGTCGCGAGGCGCGAACCTCTACGCGCGCACGCTGTTGCGGTTCCCCGTTCGCGACGCGACCGCAGGGTTCCGTCTGTATCGTCGAGCCGTTCTCGAGACGATCCCGCTCGACGAGATCCACTCGGAGGGATACGGCTTCCAGGTCGAGATGACCTGGCGCGCGTGGACGCTCGGATTCACGATCGTCGAGATCCCGATCACGTTCGTCGAGCGTCGGGAAGGCGCGTCGAAGATGTCCCGCGCCATCGCGATCGAAGGCGGACGCAAGGTGCTGCGCTGGGCGGCCAAGCGCGCGCGCCGCCCCGCCGAGCCGCATCCACGGAGCGCGCGCAGCACGTGAAGCGCACCGACGTCGCGATCATCGGCGGCGGTGTCATGGGCTGCGCGACCGCATGGGCGCTTGCGCGCGCGGGACGCGAGGTCGTTCTGTTCGAGCAGTTCGACATCGGGCATGCGCGCGGCTCGAGCCACGGCAGCGCGCGCATCTTCCGCGAGAGCTACACGGACCCGGCCTACGTTCGGATGATGCGTGAGGCCATCCCGCTGTGGCGCGAGCTCGAAGATGAAGCGGGGGAGCAGCTGCTCGCCGTCACTGGCGCGCTCAATCTCGGCGACGTCGAGCCGCTGGAGCGCGCGATGGCCGAAGCAGGCTCGCCGTTCGAGATCCTGGAAGGCGCCGAGCTCACTGGGCGCTTCCCGAACGTCGATGCCGGCGAGCGCGCGATCTTCGACCCGACGGCGGGCGTGGTGTTCGCAGAACGGGCCTGGCGAGCCTTCGCAGCCGCCGCGCGCGCGCACGGGGCGACGATCGTGCAGAACGCGCGCGCAACCTTCACCGTTCACGACGACAGGGTCGACGTGAATGAGATCAAAGCCTCATGCGTCGTCCTGGCGTGCGGGCCATGGATCGCAGATCTCATGCCGGATCTGCCGGTGCGCACGACGCGCGAGACGGTGTGTTACTACGACGCCGCCGAGTTGCCGGTCCTCATCGAATGGGACCGTCCGCTCGTGTACGGGTTGCCGACGCCGGATGGGATCTACAAAGCCGGGCGTCACATCGCGGGTACGGCTGTGCATCCGGGTTCGGCGACGACTCACGACGAAGACTCCGCGCGGATGGTCGATGATTGGATGTCGAGTCGCGTCCAGTCGCGTGCGGTACGGCGGATCGGCGCCGAGACGTGCATGTACACGAACACCGAGGACGAGTGTTTCATCGTCCGACGTGAAGGGCGTGTCGTCGTCGGCTCGCCGTGCAGCGGTCACGGATTCAAGTTCGCGCCGCTCATCGGCGAGCGGCTCGCAGACCTCGCGCTAGCATGACGGGGGCCGAACTGATCCGCCCGGCAAGGACACCCCGAGCGCGCGATAGACGTGGTCCCAGTTCCACGAGATCCACGCACCGCTGATCCGTTCGTCCTCGATCGTGAAGGCCTCGATGCCGCGCAGCTCGAGCGTCCGGCCCGACGCCGGCGCCGGACCCAAATGGAGTGATCAGCTCGCCTTCGTGCGTGCCGGACGCGACCATGCCGATGACGTATCGATCGCCCGCGCCGGACCAACCTTCCACACGGAAGCGCACATCGGGAAGAGCACCTCTCAGCGCGCGGACCTACCGCGAGACGTCGTCGGGACCGAACGTCGAGCCGGATCGATCTGCGCGCCGTTCCACAAGGCGAGCATCCGAAGCAGCACGGGAGGAAGGGCC
>JBHELL010000033.1:0-7544 GCA_046263075.1 Actinomycetota bacterium
AGGGTCAACGCTGTGAGGACGATCCCGATGGGACGCTTCATCGCGAACGAGCGTAGCAGTGCGTCCCAGGCCACTCGAACGACCGGATCGCGCGCGGACCGCCGCCTGCGACGACGGCAGGTATCATCGAGCGGTTCCGTCCTCTTCTTCCAATGGCGCGCGACCTCGCGATCGATCTCGGCACGGCGAACACTTTGGTGTTCGCGCGCGGCGACGGCATCGTCTTGAACGAGCCGTCGGTCGTTGCCATGCACGAACGCACCGGACAGATCGTCGCGATGGGCAACGAAGCCCTCACGATGATCGGGCGCACGTCGCAGTCGATCGTCGCGGTCCGCCCGCTGCGCCACGGCTCCATCACCGACTTCGAGATAACGGAACGCATGATCGCGATGTTGTTCCAGCGCGCGGGCGTCGGCCGTTGGAGTCATCCGCGCGCGCTGATATCGGTGTCGAGCGCGATCACAACCGTTGAGCGGCGCGCGGTCGAGGAGGCTGCGCTTTCGGCCGGCGCGCGCAGCGTCGCTTTGATCCGCGAACCGCTCGCCGCTGCGATCGGCGCGGGGTTGCCGATCGATCAGCCGGTGGGGAACTGCATCATCGACGTTGGGGGCGGAACGACGGAAGTCGCAGTGATCTCGATGGGCGGCGTGGTCGCGGCGCGCGCGGCCCGCGTCGGAGGGCTCGACCTGGACGACGCGATCCAGCGGTGGCTGCGGCGCGATCATGAGATGGCGGTGGGGGAGCGCATCGCTGAAGAGCTGAAGCGCGAGCTCGGCTCGGCGTCGCCGCAGAAAGACGAACCGAAAGCGGAGATCCGAGGCCGCGATCTCGCGACGGGGTTGCCGAAGACCGTCACGGTTTCGGCGGAAGAGGTCCGCGCAGCGCTCGACGAAAGCATCGCCTCCATGATCGAGGCGGTGCGTGAAGCATTGTCGGAATCGCCGCCGGAGCTCGCGCACGACGTGATCGAGCGCGGCATGGTCCTGACCGGCGGCGGAGGATTATTGCGTGGGCTCGACGAACGGATAGCGGCAGAGGTGAGCATCCCCGTGCATCTATCCGACAACCCACTCGAGACGGTCGCGCTCGGCGCCGGGCACGCGCTGGCTTCGCTCGACCGTTTGCGTGAGCACGGGATGCTGATCGGATGAAGGCGCGCGCGTTCGCACTCCCGCTCTTGTTCTTGATGCTGTCGAGCCGCGTGCCGTCCCCCAACGATCCCGCCTACACCCAAGGCGCGCAGTGGGGGCTGAAGCGGATCGGGTCGTTCCAGTCGTGGCAACGCACGCGAGGCTCGGGCTCGGTCGTCGCGGTCGTCGACACCGGTGTCGACTTGAAGCATCCCGACCTGCGCGGGCGGATCGTCACGGGCAAGGACTTCGCAGACGGGTCGGGAAGCGTGCAAGACGTGAACGGGCACGGCACGTTGATCGCGGGGATCGTCGCGGCCACGACCAACAACGGGATCGGCGTCGCATCGGTTGCTCCGCAGGCGAAGATCATGCCCATCCGCGTGCTTGGCTCGGACGGTACGGGAACATCGACGAACGTTGCCGAGGGCATCCGCTGGGCGGCCGCGCACGGCGCCAACGTGATCAATCTTTCGCTCGCGCAGGAACATGCGCACGGGCTTGCGGTCTCCGATGCGCTCCTGCACGACCCAGACGTCGACATCGCGATCAACCAAGCGGTCGCGGATGGGCTCGTCGTGGTCGTCGCGGCCGGCAACGACGCGGCCGGTGGGAAGTCGCAGACGGCCTACGAGTCGAGCTCACCCGGTGTGATGGTCGTCGGTGCAAGCACGAACCGCGACCGCCGAGCCGCGTACTCGAACTACGGGAGCGGGCTCGACATCCTCGCCCCCGGCGGCGGGAGCGCGACCGACGCGCGCGACTCGGGGTGCAAGGATCCGAACTTCGTCGTGAGCACATGGTGGGATCCCGACCACAAGCGCTCCGCGTACGGCGGCGCCTGCGGCACGTCGATGTCGGTGGCATTCGTCGCCGGGGTAGCGGCGCAGCTTCATTCGCTCGGCTACAGCAACGTCGAGGCCGTTGCGCGGATCGAGCACACAGCGCTCGACCTCGGCCCGAAAGGCTTCGATGCGCAAAGTGGATGGGGACGGCTCGACGCATCGCGCGCGATCGGCGCGGTGCCGGCTGATGCGCCGGCGCGTCCGATCCAAACGCAATCGAAAGCAGCGGCCGCTCCGACGCCGGTGGACGTCGAGCCGGCGCCGCCCGCGCCTGCAGGTGCGCTGCACGCGCAATCCCCGGCGGGAGACGATCCTCGGCCGGCGCGCATGCCGATCGCGGTCGCAGCAGCGCTCGTTGCCGTTGCGTGTGTGTCGCACGGCGCGCGCGCCGCGCGCCGGATCAGCCGGAGAAGTGCGTGAAGTACGAGCCGATGATCCGGCCGATGAACAGGAGCACGAAAACCCCGACGACGGCGGTGGCGACGAGTGCAAGGGCGAGTCTCCTCATCGCTCGTTTGCGGGTGTCCGGGCTGATGTCCACGAGCTCTTCGGATTGAAGGAACCGGTCGGGGTCCGGGCTGAGCCTGCGCACGCCGACGATGTCCGAGCGGATCGGTGAGGGCATGATGTCCGTAGCGAGCGCCGTCGCAACTACCAGGGCCGGCTCGTCGGCCAGCGGCTCGTCGATGCGCGGCTCCTCGGCGAGCGTCCTGGGCGTGGGGGCCGGCGGATGCGCGTGCTTCGTCCGGCTCTCCGCGTCGAGGACGACGACGGCTGCCGCGGCCAGCAAGATGATCACGATGACGAAGATCAAGGAGTTCCCCCTCGCTCACCTCATCGGTGATTGCCCTATCCTGACACGCCTAACCCTCATGTGTGCATGAACGAAGACGGCCCGGAAGCAGCGCCACACCCGCGCAGCGGCGCGATCATCACCATCGCGGCCGTGATCGTTTTCGGGCTCGTCATCGCGGGTTTCTTGGTGCGCGCGGACTACAGCAGTCTGTCGCCGGGACCGACCACGAACATGCTCGACGAGATCACCGCGAAAGGCGTCCGTACCTACCCGTCGCATGGGAAGCTCTTGCTCACGACTGTGTCGGTGGAGGACGGCCCGTTGTCGCTGATCGAGATCATGCGGATATGGGCGGGCCGGAACGAGCTGATCCCGCCGGGCGCCATCCGGCCTCCCTGCACGACGGACCAACAGAACGAAGCGCAGAACGTTGCGGATATCGAAGGCAGCAAGCTCGAGGCTCAGCTTGCCGCGTACCAGTTCCTCGGCTTCCCTGCCAAGCGGTTGAAGGCCGAGCGGATCCTCGGGGTCGTGGACGGCACGCCTGCGAAGGGGAAGTTGAAGCCGGGCGATGTCTTCGCCGCCGTCGACGGACACCCAACCCCCGATCAAGCAGCGGTCGTGCGATGGCTGCGAGCGAAGCCCAGCGGCTCGGCAGTTCATGTGACCGTGGTCCGCGATGGGAAGCGGGTGTCGTACACCGTCCGCACGGAGCCTTCGGGACCCGCCATGCCGGGATGTGAGCCGCCGCACCCGGTCATCGGCATCACGCTCGGGCCGGACTACCGCTTCCCTTCGTCTTTGACGATCGACACGGGTGATGTCGGTGGTCCGAGCGGCGGGCTCGTGTTCACGCTCGCGATCATCGACAAGCTGACGCCGGGTGACCTCACGCAGGGGCACACCATCGCCGCCACGGGGCAGATCGCGGTCGACGACAAAGGCGTCGCGCACGTGCTTCCGATCGGCGGCATCCGCGAGAAGGTGGCGAGCGTCGTCGCCTCCGGATGCGACGTGTTCGTCGTTCCGAAGGAAGACCTCAAAGACGCGCTCGCCGTTGCCCCACGCTCGCTCACCGTGATCGGCGTGAGCACGCTCCGCGAGGCGATCGCAGCGTTGGCACGGTTGCCGGCTCGACGGTAGTCACAAATGACTACGCGCGCGTAGTCCCTGTGGGTGGTTCCGGCCCCGAGGGGTCCAAATCGGGATACATCGACCGATAAACTGGAGCACCTGCCCCCATTTATCGAACTCGGAGCCTGATGGAAGGTCGCCTTGCCGTCCCCTTCCACTTCGCCGTCGAATTCCTGGTTCTGATCGTCGCGATCGGAGCTGCGGTCGACGCCCTTCGCGCGCGCCGCCACGGCGCGGGCGTATGGTCGCTCGGCCAGGCGCTTGGATTCTTGTCGCTCGCTGGGTCTGAGGCCCTGCACGGCTCGCTGTTCGCGCGCGCCGACGCCGATCCGGTGGTCAACGTGTTGCGGGGCGCGGCGTTCATCATCCTCGCGCTCAGCGCGCGGCCCGGCCAGCGGATGTTGCCCGTCGCCGGTGCGACCGTCGCGGGCTTGTTCTACCCGGGGATGCATCATTCGCAAGCGTTCATCCCCGCTGCTGCCGCCGGCGTGGTTGCGGCCCGCGCATGGCTCGCCCATCGCAAAGATCAAGAGCCGTCGACGTTCGCGTTCGCACTGGCGTTCATCGCCTTCGGAGGAGCGGAAGTCGCGACGGCGCTCGCGCGCCCCGATGGCGGAGCCGGGATCACCGTCGCGCACGCTGCGCGCGCTCTGGGCGCATTGTTCCTCGCGCGTTGGCTGTGGAGCGCGGTCGTCACGAGCGTTCGCATGCGTTTCGTCGCTGCGCTCGTCGCGGTGCTGACGATCACGGTCATGATCGTCGGTGGCGCGGTGAACCTCGTCATGGCCGACCGCATCCAGCGCGACCAGCTCGAGCGGCTGGCCGAGCTCGGACAAGCGCGGGTCGATTCGGTGTATTCACTCGCCGAAGGCGCGTCGAAGAACGCGCGCATCGCGACGACGGCGGTGACGCCGGATCTCGCGCGTGGGCCGACGGCGGCGGGACGAGCCGTGATCGACGGCAAGCTCCGAACCTTGGCGCAACTGTTCGACGTCGACCTCGTCGAGGTGGTGGACGCGGGCGGCGGCGTCCGCGGGACCGCAGAGCTCGATTCGACGCGCCAGCACGCATCGACGATCTCTGAGGCGCGCGCGCTCGCGATCGGCGGGCTGGCGGCGGTGCAGCAAGCACCGACGAGCGGTGTCCAGGTCGTGCCGTTCCGCCAAGGCGGAATGCTGCAGACGCAACTGGTCGCGATCGGGTCGGCGCAGGTGAAGCAAGGCGGACGGCTCGTCGGCGTGCTTGCGCTCGGGTACAGGATCGACCGCGCGTTCCTGTCGCGCGTTCGCAGCGATACCGGCGGCGCCGAAGCGACGCTCGTGCTCACGCCGGATACGCCGGTCACCACGACACTCGCGGATCCGAGCGCCGTGACGGCCGCGCTTCGTTCGGACGAGCCACTGCTGCGCCGCGCGCGCGAGAACGACGACCTGGCGACCGCGACGGTTGCGATCGGCGGTTCGTCCTACGCGAGCTCGTTCGTGCCGATCTCCAACCAGCGGCCGCCGGACGGGACGGACGTCGTCGGCGTGCTCGCGTTGTCGCTCGGCGGCGACGTGTTGGCCGACGCGCAGCTCGGCGTCACCCGGACGTTGTTCCTCGTAACGTTCGCCGCGATGCTGGCCGCCGCGCTACTCGCGTGGTTGTCCGGAGGACGGGTCACGAAACCGATCCGCTCGCTTACCCGAGCCGCGCGGGAGCTGAGCACCGGCAACCTCAACGCGCGCACGCGCGTGACGTCGAGCGACGAGGTCGGCGCGCTCGGCGCGGCGTTCAACGAGATGGCCGACGACATCCAAGCGAAGACGGGGGATCTGCAGGAGACCGGCGCGCGGCTCGAGGCGGTGTTGCGATCGATGGGTGACGGCCTGATCGCAACCGACGCGGAAGGTCATGTCGTGACCGTCAACCGTGCGGCGGAAGCGATGTTCGGCACGACTGCGGAAGCGCTTTACGATCGTCCGCTCGCCGACGTGATGCCGGGGACCGCGAGCGACGGAACGCGGCTCGTCGACGTCGCGTTGCGCGGACAGGCGACGGAAGGAACCCTGCGGGCCGCGCGACCGATCCCGGTAGCACTGACGGCTTCGCCGCTCGAAGACGCCGATGGCAACGCGATCGGACGTGTCATCGTGCTGCGCGACGTGTCGAGCCAGTACCAGGCCGAGCGGATGAAGAGCGAGTTCCTCGCGAACGTGTCGCACGAGTTGCGGACGCCGATAACGCCGATCAAGGGCTACGCCGAGATCATGTCGCGACGGAAGTTCTCGCGCGAAAAGATGCTTACGTTCATCGAGAGCATGCTCGAGTCCGTCTCGCGACTCGAGCGGATCTCCGACATCTTGATCGACTTCGCCGCGCTCGAAGCGGGACGCCTGAAGCCGAAGACGGGCCCCGTTCCGGTGCGCGGACTGCTCGACGATGTCACGAAGCGGTGGCGTGAACGCGACGATGTGCACCGGTTCGTGCGTCGCGGCGGCGACGGCGTGCCGCCGGTGCTCGGCGATCCGCGATTGCTCGCGCGGTCGATCGACGAGCTCGTCGACAACGCCGTGAAGTTCTCACCGAAGGGTGGGCCGATCGAGATCCTCGCCGAGCCGGTGCGCAACGGCTCGACGGGGAGACGGCCGTCGAAGGTTCGCATCACGGTCCGTGATCGCGGCATCGGCATCGAGCCCGACCGCATGCCCGAGCTGTTCCAAGATTTCAAGCAGCTCGACGGGTCCGAGACGCGCGCGTACGGCGGGCTCGGTCTCGGCCTCGCCTACGTGAAGCGGATCGCGAGCGTGCACGGCGGCGAGGTACAGGTGGACAGCACGCCCGGCAAAGGGAGCTCGTTCTCGCTGGTGCTGCCGGTTGCCGACGGCGTTCGGGTGAAGGGCCGCACGCGATGAAGCGACTCGCGCCTGTTGCGCTCGCGCTCGCCCTTATCGGGACGAGCTGCTTCGGCGCGCGGCCACATCGTGACCCATCGGTGCTGCAGATGACGAGCGGTACCGGAACGGTCCAGACGAGGTCGGGGAGCGGATGGGCGACGCTGAGCAACGGCGCGCGCGTGCGACCGGGCAACGCGGTGCGCGTGCTGGCGAATTCCGACGTGGTGCTCGCGCGCGGTGACAGAAGCTCTATCGAGCTGCGCGCGATCGATGGCCTCGGTCAGATCGACGTGGGGTCCGACGTCGGGTCGATCTCGCTGTCGCACGGTGAGGTGCTCGTGCAGAGCGATGCGACCGCCCCGATCACGGTTGCGTCGGGCGGCACGACCGCGCGCGCGACCGGCGCGCTGTTCCGCTTCGACCGGCGTCTGCGCGTTCGGATCGGCTCCTTCTCCGGGTCGGTGTCGGTGAACGTCGAACGGAGCGTTTCGCTGCCGGCCCTGCCATCGCTCGACGAGTGGCTCGTCAACCCGCGGGTGGCGCCGGTTCGCGAGGCGTATTCGCTCGACACGTCCGACGCGTGGGACCGGCGTCTGTTGCCGGATGCCGTCGAAGCCGAGACCGAGACCGAGCCGCTCGCGACGGGCTACGAAGCGCGGTTCGGCGCTCGCACGGCATCGGTCACGGAGCTCGACCCGATCGCCAAAGATGCCGGACATGGGCTGTCCTTCGTCACGCCGTACCTCGCGAGCACCACGTC
>JBHELL010000034.1:0-2941 GCA_046263075.1 Actinomycetota bacterium
CGCCTCGATGTTGTTCTGGCGCGCGATCAACGTCGAGCTGTGGCTTCGCGTGTACTTCGGCGACCGGCGCGGGCGCGCGCTCACGAAGGAGTCGGTGCCGTCGTTCACCGCCTACGGTGACGAATTCACCGCGCGCGCGGCCGGAACAGAAGATGCCGCGCGCCTGCTGGCGTCGCACACGCCGAACCCCAGCCGGCACCTCTTCATCGTCGCGGGGTCATCGCGCGTGACGTACGCGCGCATCCCGGTGCGGACACCGCTCGTCAATGCGGGGGACGACATCCAAACGGTCGTGCAGAAAGCGCTTGTCGACTACGACGTTCGCGCGGGCGACACGGTCGTCGTCAGCGAGAAAGCGGTAGCGGTGTCGCAAGGACGCTCGTTCCCCGTGGCACAGGTGCGCGTGTCACCGTTCGCGCGGTTGCTGGTCCGGTTCGTCGGCAAGAGCGCCGTCGGGATCGGGCTCGGCATCCCCGAGACCATGCAACTTGCGATCGAAGAGGTCGGCGTCGCGCGGATCCTTCTTGCGGCGATCGTCGCCGCGGTCACAAGACCGTTCGGTATCCGGGGAATGTTCTATCGAGTCGCCGGACCGTCGGCGCGCGCGGTCGACGGCCCGACACCCGGAACGCTTCCGCCGTACAACACCCATGCGAAGAAGGCGCCTGCAGATCCGGCCGGCGTCGCGCGGCGGCTCGCCGACGTGTTGAGCGCGTCTGCGGGAGGCCGGGTTTCTGCTGCCGTTATCGACGCGAACGACATCGGCGCGAACATCCTCGGTGCGAGCGAGGACGTGGACGAGGGATTGATCGCCGAGCTGTTCGCAGACAACCCGCTCGGCCAAGGACTCCAGCAAACGCCGGTCGCGCTTATCCGGCGGGTATAAGAAAAGTGCGGCCGTTCGGCCGCACTTTTCGAGTTTGCGCTTGTTACGCGATCGACATCGAGAAGTTGCCATTCGGCGTGCCGAGGACGACCACGAGCGCCGTCGTCGAGAACGCGGGAATGGTTCCACTGATCGATGCGGCCGGTGCGGCTGCCGAAGCCTCGACCGTCGGCCCGCCACCCGTTACGACGCCGTCGCAGGTGCCGAGGTCGCTGTAGAAGGCGACATAGACCTGGTCGTTGTCGCTCGAGAGCGTGAAGCTGTGGCCCGCGTCGGCGTCGGTGAGGTCGACCGCGTAACCGACAAGACCATCACTGGTGTGGCCGCCGGCGAGGAAAGCGCAACGCTCCTGACGGGTGAGCGTTCCGCCGAGCGTCGTGCCGACGGTTGGCTCGGTTACGCTGGGAACCAAGATAGTGCCGCTGACGGTGTGCGCGTTCGCGTGCGCCGGGACGAAACCGAATACCGCGATCGAAAGCGCGGCAAGCGCCAAGAACTTCCTCACGTGTTGCCCCCTTCTCCGTTGAACCCTTAGGACTGATTCGCCGGCGCGGCGGCAGTTTCCTCCCTTGTGGAGCGCTTTGGGCAGGTTGAGCCACGGCAGAACCGGACAAATATGTCGCAGCCTCATTGCCGAGCCGCGGCACGCGCCTTCAGGATCCGCATCGGCATGACCGTGGGGCGCGAGGGAATCGAACCCCCAACCGTCGGGTTAAAAGCCCGCTGCTCTGCCGATTGAGCTAGCGCCCCGGGCGCGAGCAATCTATCAGCCCGTCGAGCAAGCCCGGTCGAGTTGGCGCGCGCGCTCGCCCGGTGTTGTGATTGGGTCTTCATCGGAAGGAGCCGACATGCCCGAAGCAGTGATCGTCTCGACCGCGCGCACACCGATCGGCCGTGCAACGAAGGGATCGCTCATCGATGTTCGCCCGGACGATCTCGGCGCGTTCGCGATCCAGGAAGCGCTGAAGAAGGTTCCCCAACTCTCGCCGAGTGAGATCGAAGACGCTTACATCGGCTGCGGCTTCCCCGAAGAAGAACAAGGCATGAACCTCGGGCGCCGCGTCGCGCTCCTCGCAGGGCTGCCCGACACGGTGCCGGGAGCAACCGTGAACAGGTTCTGCGCGTCGAGCCTCCAGACGCAGCGCATGGCGTTCCATGCGATCAAGTCCGGCGAGGGTGATGCGTTCATCGCCGGAGGCATCGAGTCCATCACGCGCGTCCCCCAACTGCCGCGGAACATGGAAGCGTTCCATCCCGATCAAGGTGGGACCACTTTCACAAAGGTGTACATGCCGATGGGCATGACCGCGGAGAACGTCGCGGAGCGTTACAACGTCAGCCGCGAAGAGATGGACAAGTTCGGCAAGCGGTCACAAGACCGCGCCGTCGCAGCGCAAGAACGTGGTTTCTTCGACAACGAGCTGTCGCCGTACACGAAGAAGGACGGGACGGTCGTGTCGAAAGACGACGGTCCGCGCGCCGGCACGACGTTGGAGAAGCTCGGCGAGCTGAAGCCGGTGTTCAAGCCCGACGGGAAGGTCACGGCAGGCAACGCGTGTCCGTTGAACGACGGCGCTGCAGCTGTTGTCGTCATGAGCGAGGAGCGGGCGCGGCAGCTCGGCATCACGCCGCTCGCTCGGATCATCGCCACCGCCGTTTCCGGTATCGATCCTGAGATCATGGGGGTCGGTCCCATCGAAGCAGTGAAGACGGTTCTGAAGCGCGCCGGGATGTCGATCGGAGATATCGAACAGTTCGAGCTGAACGAAGCGTTCGCGGCACAGGTCATCCCCGTCTGTCGCGAGGTCGGCATCGACCCGTTCGACGACCGGGTCAACCCGAACGGTGGGGCGATCGCGCTCGGCCATCCATACGGTATGACCGGCGCGCGCATCATGTGCACGTTGCTGAACGGACTGCGCGAGCTCGACAAGACGATCGGGCTCGAGACCATGTGCGTCGGCGGCGGCCAAGGGATGGCGATGATCATCGAGCGCCTCAGCTAACGTCGTCCCCGACGATCACTGCAGCAGCGGCTCGACGCGCGACCATGAT
>JBHELL010000035.1:0-17833 GCA_046263075.1 Actinomycetota bacterium
TTGCCGGAGAAGCATTACGTGGTGGAAGTCGATCTCGGCGCCGCCGAGCAAGCCTTGCGCGACTCGCCGGTTCTGTTGCGATCGATGGGTCGAGCGTTCGAGGACGATCCCGATCACTTCCGCGCGGCCGCTGCGGCCGGCGTGCTCGCTGCGCGCGCCCTAGCCTGAGTCCGGCTACATGGACGCGATGAGCCGCTCGACGCGCTCGTCGTGCGCCTTGAACGGGTCCTTGCACAGCACGGTCCGCTGCGCTTGATCGTTCAGCTTGAGGTGCACCCAATCCACGGTGAAATCTCGCCTGCGATCCTTGGCGCGGCGGATGAACTCGCCGCGTAACCGCGCGCGCGTCGTCTGCGGCGGCTGATCGATCGCTTGCTGGACGCGCGCTTCGTCGATCGTCCGCACCATCCGCCCTTTGCGCTCGAGGAGGTAATACAGCCCCCGCTTCCGGTTGACGTCGTGGTATGCGAGATCGAGCAGCGCTACCTTCGGGTGCTGCAGCGACAAGCTGTCGCGCGCGCGGTACTGCTCGATGAGATTGCGTTTGGTGACCCAATCGAGCTTGCCGATCAGCGGGTCGAGGTCTTGCGCTTCGAGGCACTTCAGCGCTTCCTCCCACATGTCGAGCACCTTGCGCGCGAACCCTTCGATACCGCGCCGGTCGACGAACTTGCGCGCGCGATCGAAATACTCGATCTGGATCTCGATCGCGCTCATCTCGCGGCCGCTCGACAGCTTCATGCGTCGCCGGCACGTGATGTCGTGCGATATCTCGCGGATCGCGCGGATCGGGTTCTCCAGCGTGAGGTCGCGCATGACCGTTCCCTCTTCGATCATCCGCAGCACGAGATCCGTCGTTCCGATCTTCATGAGCGCGGCGTACTCGCTCATGTTCGAGTCGCCGACGATCACGTGAAGCCTGCGGTACCGCTCTGCGTCCGCATGCGGCTCGTCGCGCGTGTTGATGATCGGCCTGCTACGCGTCGTCGCGGACGAAACACCTTCCCAGATGTGCTCCGCGCGCTGCGCGAGACAGAACAGCGACCCACGCGGGGTCTGCAAAACTTTTCCCGCGCCGGCGAAGATCTGCCGCGTCACGAGGAACGGGATCAGGACATCGGCGAGCTTCTGGAACTCGCCGTATCGCGACACGAGGTAGTTCTCGTGACAGCCGTAGGAGTTCCCCGCCGAGTCGGTGTTGTTCTTGAACAGGTAGATGTCGCCGGCGATGCCCTCTTCGTGGAGCCGCTTCTCCGCAGCGGCGAGGAGCCCTTCGAGGATCCGCTCCCCCGCCTTGTCGTGCGCGATGAGGTCGTGGATGTCGTCGCATTCGGGCGTCGCGTATTCGGGGTGTGACCCAACGTCGAGGTACAGGCGCGCGCCGTTCTCGAGGAAGACGTTCGACGAGCGGCCCCAGGACACGACGCGACGGAATAGGTAGCGCGCGACCTCGTCGGGAGACAATCGCCGCTGGCCGCGGAACGTGCAGGTCACGCCGTACTCGTTCTCGAGGCCGAAGATGCGGCGTTCCACGGCGTCAGTGTACGTCCGCGGCCTCCGCCCGGCTCGGAGAGGGGATGGTAGCCTCGCGGCCGTGTACGCCTTCGCAGCGCTCGGGTGGAAGATCGTCCCCAAAGTCTTCGGCATCTCGCCGCACGGGATCGGCATCGCCGTCGGCTACATCGCCGGCACCACATTGCTCGCGCGTCGCGCGCGCAAGTGGCTCGGCGTCGAAGCAGAGCACGTGTGGAACTTCATGACCTACGGCGTGATCGGCGTGATCATCGGCGCCCGTCTCTTCTACGTGGTCGGTCACTACTCCGACGTCACGCAGAACGGTGGCTTCGTCAACATCTTCAAGATCCAGAACGGTGGGATCGTTCTGTACGGCGGGATCTTCGGAGCGCTCGTCGCGGTCTACCCGTACATACGCAAGCACCGGCTGCCGTACCGGAAGCTCCTCGATCATGCCGGGATCGGCCTCGCGCTCGGCATCGTCATCGGTCGCATCGGCGACCTCGTCATCGGCGACCATCTCGGCGGCCCAACGAGGTTCTTCCTCGGCTACAAGTATCTCGGGAGCGTCAGCTCCTCGATCGGTCCTCCCGGGTGTCCGGTCAACGGTTTCGGCGCCGTGAACACGCTGTCGAACACGTTCTGCCCGAGGATCGGGCAGGTCGTACATCAAACGGCGCTGTACGACTTCATCAGCGCGCTCTTGCTGCTCCCCTTGATGTTGTGGCTCGGACGCAAGCGGCGTCGAACCGGCGTGCTGATAACGGTCGCGGCAGGCTGGTACGCGACCGGGCGTTTGATCATCGACTTCACTCGGACGACCACCCAGACGTACTTCGGCCTTCGCGGCACGCAGTGGGTGTCGGTGGCGATCATCGCGGCGGCCGTCGCAGCGTTGCTTCGGATGACGAGCACACCTGCTCCCGCCGAGCCGGACGCAGGTCCGCTGGCCTGGAAGTCCGAGGACGAAGGCGCGGAGCAGATGGTCGACGAAGGCGGTCCGGTCGGCACCCCGGTGGCCGCGCCCTCCGGCGGTGCCGACGATACGGCGCTGCCCGATGCGCCGGACGGTCCGGAAGCGTCACCGCAGCCGCAGGACGAGGACGAGGGATCTACAGAGGCGCCGTGAGCGTGCTCTAGAAGCCCTTGAATGCCGCTCGAGCGCGATCCAGGTCCGAACGGGCAGCACCGAGGAGAATCAGGACCTTGCCGCCCGCCTCGGACACCTCTCCGGCGCCCGCGGGTCCGGCCCATCCTTGCGCCTTCCCGGCGCGGAAGCTCGACCCGTCGTTGTTGAAGCGCAGGGGAAGCCAGCGCGCGTACAGCGCTGCCGCCTGCGCCGACTCGGGGCCTGAGTCCCACGCAGTGAGGATCCCCACGACCGTCCTCGTTCCCGACGACAGGGCGACGTAGCGGCCACCGTCCCACCCCTCGGCAGCCGCGCGCACGTCTTGCAGGGAAAGGCCTTCGCCTCCGTACTGGCCGATCAGTTGCAGATCGAACTCGCCGACGTCGCCGGAGTCGAGCGGCGACCAGCCGGCACCGAGCGCGGCCCCGAGGTTCGGCATGGAGACGTTCACCGGTAGGTCACGCCGCCCGAAGTAGCGCTCCGGGTGGATGATCTGTTCGCTCGACGACGGCGGATCTCGATACGCAGCGTCTACCGCTGCGAATCCACCTCGCTCGATGAGCGTGTTCACGAACGCGGTTCCGTACGTGTAGGGGAAGACCAGCACGTCTTGGAGGAACTTCGGCGCGGCTTCGAAACGCGTCGCCGGAACGGACTGCGCTTCCTCGTCGGCGCGATCCCTGTCGTCTTGCGTGAAGACCGTCTGCACATAACGCGTGCGAACCGCTTCCGCGTCACCTTCGACGAGCGAGAGGAATGCGAGCGCGCGGTCGTCGCGGCCGCTGCTTTGCAACGCGTCGAGCCGCCCGAGGTTGAAGTACTGATCGGTCAACGCATGCGTGTATTCATGCGCGAGGGTCTCACGCGTTAGTGGCGACGGGTTCTCCGCATCCTCTGCAGGGACGACCAGCTTCTTCGTGTTGTCGTCATAGAACCCCGCAACTTGTTCGAGCTGGACGTTCACCTCTGCGTCGACGAGGTCATATCCGGTCGGGATAACGCCGAGCTCGACGAGGACGCGCTCCGAAACCTCCAGCTTGTGCCGGTCGATCTGCGCCATCACCTCGGTCCGAACACGTTCCCGGAACGCGTCGAGGGAGAGAACCTCCGGCGGAACGGGTTTCTTGAATGCGAGCTGCCGGATGCGCGCGGCGTCCCCGATGATCTGCTGGATGATCGGGCTGATCCCCACCGACGGTGCCGGAGATTCCAGCCGAGCGATCCGCGCGCGCAGGTCCTTGAGGTCCGAGCGCTGGTCGCGGTACCGGACGTCCAGGAACGCGTTCGCCGCCAGGGATAGGACCAATGTTGCGACCAGGAGGATGACGCCGAGCCTCCCGCGCGCGCGGGGCTGCGGCTCGACGGCCACGGCCGGCTGCGGCTCAGGCTCGTACCACACCGGCTCTTCGGCGGGTTGGTGCTCCCAGCCGTCCCACTGCTGCTCCGCCGGCTCCCACTGTTGCTGCTCCGCCGGCTCCCACGGTTGCTGCTGCGCGGGCTCCCACGGTTGCTGCGGCGCCGGCTCCCAGTGCTGTTCGTCGTACGTCTGCTCCTCGGTGAAGTCCTGCTGAGGTTGCTCGTACGGAACGTCGGGGTCGTAGGAAGGCTCCTCGCCGTATGGGTGATCGTCGATGGGCGGTTCGTCGGTCACGTGCTCACCCTTGCAGGAGAGCGCCGACCGTTTCGTCGGTCAGCCTGCGGAACGCACGTCGGGGGCGCGCGCGATCGAGCAGCGCGATCTCGAGGTTTTCCGCGGTGATCGGCCGGGTCGGGTCTGCTTGGGCCAGCGCCGCGGAGCCGAGACGAACGGCGCCGCCGAGATCGAGGCCGGTGGTGTACCCCTCCTGCAGCGACTGAATGAGCTTGTCCGAGGAGCCGCCCATCACCACGACGCCGTGCTCGTCCTGCAGCGAGCCGTCGTAGAGCACGCGATACATCTCGTCGGCTTCAGGCGTGTCGGCCACCTGCGCGACGAGCACCTCGACCTCGAACGGCTTCATCTGCTCCGTGAAGATCGATCCGAGCGCTTGGGTGTAGGCGTTGGCGACGGCTTTCGCCGTCACGTCCTCCCGCCCATACGCGTACCCGCGCAGATCGGCGAGCCGCACACCAGCCTGGCGCAGGTTCTCGAACTCGTTGTACTTGCCGACCGCGGCGAATGCGATCCGATCGTAGAGCTCGCCGATCTTGCGAAGGGTCGGGCTGGTGTTCTCGGCGGTGATCACGATCCCCGGCTCACACTCGACGGCGACGACGGAGCGGCCGCGCGCGATGCCCTTGCGCGCGTAGTCCGCGCGGTCCTTCATCATCTGCTCGGGCGAGACGTAGTACGGCATCGGCATCGTTATCGCCCTCGCTCCGATAGAAGCTCTTCGGTGATCGCGCGCAGCTCGGCGTCTGCCGCTTGCTCGTACCCCGCCGCGGTGACGGTCGCAACGACGGGGAAGATGCCGCGGAGCAGATCCGGGCCGCCCGTCGCGACGTCGTCATCGCTGGCATCCATCAACGCTTCGACGGCGATCCTGACGGCTTCGTCCTTGGCGAGCCCCGGACGGAACCGCTTCTTCAACGAATCGCGCGCGTGCACGCTGCCGGATCCTGTCGACGTGTAGTCGATCTCTTCGTACCTGCCCCCGACGACGTCGTAGCGGAAGATTCGTCCCTCGCCGCGCCGCAGGTCATACCCGGCGAAGAGTGGGACGACGACGAGCCCTTGCAGGGCGAGCGGGAAGTTCTGCTTGATCATCTGCGCGAGCCGGTTCGCCTTTCCTTCGAGGCTCAGCGTCTCGCCTTCGAGCTTCTCGTAATGCTGCAGCTCGACCTGGAACAGCTTGACCATTTCGAGGGCGGGTCCGGCAGCGCCCGCGATCGCGACCGCGGAGTACTCATCGGCGGGAAACACTTTCTCGATCCTGCGATCGGCGATCGTGTACCCCTCGGTCGCGCGCCGGTCGCCCGCCATCAGAACGCCGTCGGCGAAGCGCAGGGCCAGGACGGTCGTCCCGGTCGGGATCCCCGGCGTCGAGCCGCCCCCACTCTCCACGCGCGGGAGCATGGCTGGATCGACGTTCTTGACGAGGTCGGAGAACGATGGATTCGCGTTATGCGCGAACGCTGCGCGCGTCCAATCGGGGGGCATCTGGTCGAACGGTCCTGGAGTCATCGGCTGCTTTCTTCCAGATAGGCGATAGCACGCCGGATGATATCGGGGTCGTCGTGGAACTTGCCGAGCGCGGTCTTGCGGCGACGGCAGGGATGTCTCGGATCGCCCAAGAGCGAGAGCCCCCGGCCTTCAGTGCTCCGCTGCCACCGGTTGCAGGCCGTCTCTTCGGTGCCGTAACGGCGGTTCAGGTGGGAGTTACGAGTACTACCGTGCTGTCGGATCCGTTTGCTCGCGAGACCTGAAGGTGACACCGCTTTGCGATCGTTCATTCACCCCCTTTTTGCACGTACGACCGCACGAATTCCTCGGCGTTCTGCTCGAGAACCTCATCGATCTCGTCCAACAGGTCGTCGATATCTTCCTTCAGCTCCTCCGCCTTCTCGCCGGTTTGCGCCTCGTCTTTCACCTCTGGAGCATCGGTGTCGTGCTTGTGTGTCTGCTTGCGTTGTTGCTCGCCGCCCTTGGCCACGGAAACCTCCTTCCATAGGGCCGGACATCATCATACGCGTGCGCTATGACAGAATTCGGCTCGATGACGGTCGGCCTGTATGACCGGATCGCCCACGCGTACGCACAGCGCCGCGCGCCGGACACCCGGTGGGCAGCGGAGATCCACCGCGCCCTCGGCGATGCCGAGAGCGTCGTGAACGTCGGCGCAGGTACCGGCTCGTACGAACCAGCAGACCGGCACGTTGCCGCTGTTGAGCCGGCAGCCTCCATGATCGCGGCCCGGACGTCGACGAGCCCGATCGTGCGCGCGATCGCGGAGCAGCTTCCATTCCGAGATGCGAGCTTCGAAGCGGGCCTCGCGATCTTCACCATCCATCATTGGCGGGACCAAGAGCGAGGGCTCACCGAGGTTGCGCGCGTCGTCCGTGGACCGATCGTGATCGTGACTTCTGATCCCGGCATGATCGGATCGGGATGGCTCGGCGATTATTTCCCATCGGTCGGCCGGATCGACGCCGACATGATGCCCCCGCTCGAGTGCTACGCGCGTTGGTTGCATCGACCAGTCGAGATCAAGCCGCTGCCGGTTCCACATGATTGTGCAGACGGGTTCTGCGGGGCCTATTGGCGACGACCGCGGATGTACCTCGATCCGCTCGCGCGCGCGGCGATCTCGATGTTCTCGATGCTGCCGGCGGAGGAGGTCGCGCGCGGCCTTGCAGCGCTCGGACAGGATCTCGACACCGGCGCCTGGGAGAAGAAGTACCACGACCTGCTGGAGCTCGATGAGCTCGACCTGGGATATCGGTTGCTCGTCAGTCTTTGATCTTGTCGAGCAGCTCCTGCGCGGTCCTCGACTGATCGAGGAGCGGCTTCACCATCGACTCGGTCCCTCGCAACGGCTCGTGCATCGGCAAACGTTGCAGGGATTCACCGCCGAGATCGAAGATGACCGAATCCCAGCTCGCCGCTGCGACCTGCTTCGCGTACTGCGCCAGGCAGCGGCCGCGGAAGTACGCGCGCGTATCGCTCGGCGGCATATCGATCGCGCGCGTGATCTCCTCGTCCGTCGCTATCCGCTCCAGCTTCCCTTGGCGTGTCAGCACGTGCGCGATGCCGCGCTCCTGCCGCACATCGTGGTACTGCAGGTCGAGCAGATGAAGCTTCGGGTCGTCCCATCCGAGTCCGTGCTTCTCCCGATACGCGTCGATGACGCGATACTTCGCGACCCAATCGAGCTGGCGGTCGAGGGTCATCGGGTCGCGCTCGAGCGCCGACAGCGTCTCTTCCCACCGCACCATCACGTCGGCGGCCCACGCCGGAACGTCGTGCTGCATCGCATACTTGCGCGCCATCTCGTGATAGCCCCACTGCACGTCGACCGCACGCGCAGCTCGCCCGTCCTTGAGCTTCACGGTTCGCGTGCAAGAGATGTCGTGCGAGATCTGATGAAGCGCTTGAACCGGATTGTCGAGCATCCATCCGTCTTCAACCGTTTCATCTTCGATCATCATCAAGACGATGGCGGTGATGCCGGTCTTCAAGTAGGTCGCGACTTCACTCATGTTCGCGTCGCCGATGATGACGTGGAGCCTCCGGTAGCGATCCGGATCCGCGTGCGGCTCGTCGCGCGTGTTCACGATCGGGCGCTTCAACGTCGTCTCGAGCCCAACCTCCACCTCGAAGAAATCCGCACGCTGAGACATCTGGAACGGGATGGGACCCACGACTTTCCCGCCGAGCAACCCGGAACCCGTGTAGATCTGCCGCGTAACGAAATGCGGCGTGATGTCGCGCACGATGCGAGGGAATGGCACCGCGCGATCGACCAGGTAGTTCTCGTGCGTCCCGTACGAGACACCCTTGTTATCGGTGTTGTTCTTGTAGACGATCACGCGCTGTCCCGCCGGCAGCGCGCTCGAGGCGCTCGCCATCGAGCGTTCGAGGATCCGTTCGCCGGCCTTGTCGTGGATAACGAGGTCGCGCGGGTTGGTGCACTCCGGCGTTGAATACTCCGGGTGCGCGTGATCGACGTAGTAGCGCGCGCCGTTCGTCAGGATCACGTTGGCGAGCCCGAGATCCTCGTCGCTGAGAGCGTCGGCCGGCACGATCGTCTCGAAACCGCGCGCGTCGCGCAGCGGCGTTTCCTCTTCGTAATCCCACCGAACACGGCGGAGCTCAGCCGCGACGTAGGAGTTGATCAGCACCGACGGTGAGAGTACCGGATTGAAGTCCGCGGCTCCCGAGACGGTGATCCCGTACTCCGTCTCGATCCCCATCACCTTCGGAATAGCCAACGCAGCTCCCCTATTGCACTCGCCTACCGATGGCACATCCTACGCCCGTGCGCATCGAAACGGGGCCCTCAGTGGTGACGTGACAAGCTTAAAAGGTAGCGTTCGGCACGGGGCAACTGAGGGTCCCGAAACCCTTACAGATACTGCCCAGTAGCGATGTTCTCGATCGCGCGCGAGGATACGCCGTCGTCGCCGTGGATGAGCGTGCGAAGGTAGACGATCCGCTCGCCCTTCTTCCCGCTGATCCGCATGTAGTCGTCGGGGTTCAGCGTGTTGGGCAGGTCCTCGTTCTCCTTGAACTCGTCGCGGATCGCCTTGATGAGATCGCCGGTCCGCAGACCCTTCTTGTTCTCCTCGAGGAAGCGCTTGATCGCTTCCTTCTTCGCGCGCCGCACGACATTCTCGATCATCGCGCCGGAGTTGAAGTCTTTGAAGTACAGGACTTCCTTGTCGCCGTTCGCGTAGGTGACTTCGAGGAACCTGTTCGACTCGTCGTCTGAGTACATCTGCTCGATCGTCACTTCGATCATGCGGCGCACATACTCCGCGCGGTCGCCGCCGGCGGCTTTCAGCTCGTCGACGTCGAGCGGCAGATCCGGCTGCAAGTAGATCTGGAAGATCTCGCGCGCACCGTCTCTGTCCGGACGCTCGATCTTGATCTTCACGTCGAGCCGGCCCGGGCGCAGGATCGCGGGGTCGATCATGTCCTCGCGGTTCGATGCGCCGATGACGATGACGTTCGACAACGTCTCCACACCGTCGATCTCTGCCAGCAGCTGTGGGACGATCGTGTTCTCGACGTCGCTCGACACGCCCGAGCCGCGCGTGCGGAACAGCGAATCCATCTCGTCGAAGAAGACGATCACGGGGAAGCCTTCGTCGCTCTTCTCCTTCGCGCGCTGGAAGATCTGACGGATCTGGCGCTCGGTCTCGCCCACGTACTTGTTCAGCAGCTCGGGCCCTTTGATGTTCAGGAAGTCCGCGACCTTCGCTTGGTCCCCGCGACTCTTCTCGCTCATCCGCTTCGCGAGCGAGTTTGCGACCGCTTTCGCGATCAACGTCTTGCCGCACCCCGGCGGCCCGTAGAGCAGCACACCCTTCGGAGGCTTCAGCTGGTGCTCGACGAAAAGTTCGTGGTGCAGGAACGGCAGCTCAACCGCGTCACGGATCGCTTCGATCTGCGACTTCAATCCGCCGATGTCCTCGTAGGAGATATCGGGAACCTCCTCGAGCACGAGCTCTTCAACCTCAGGCTTGGGGAGCCGCTCGAACGCGTACCCCGACCGAGGGTCCATCATCAGGTGATCGCCCGCGCGCAACGATTGCGCGCGCAGCGGATCGGCGAGGATCACGACGCGTTCCTCGTCTGCATGCGCCACCACGATCGCGCGATCCGCGTCGAGGATCTCCTTCAGCGTGACTACCTCGCCCTGTTGCTCGAACATCCGAACGGCGATCACGTTCATGGCTTCGTTCAGCATGACCTCTTGGCCGCGAACGAGGCTCTTCGGATCGATCTCCGCAGCGACGTTCACGCGCAGCTTGCGACCACCCGTCATGATGTCGATCGATCCGTCGTCGTTCGTCGCCATGTAGACGCCGAAGCCGGATGGCGGCTGTGTGAGCTTCTCGACTTCTTCCTTGAGCGCGACGAGCTGCTCGCGCACCTCTTTAAGGGTCGCGGCCATCCGCTCGTTCTGTCCGAGCGCAGCCGTCAGTCGCGCGCGCGCCTCAGCGAGCTTTTCTTCTAGGACGCGGACCTGGCCACTCGGATCGGCGAGCCGCCGGCGCAAGATCGATGTTTCTTCCTCGAGATGACGGACCTGCAGGCGCAGCGAGGCAACTTCGTGCGCCGAAGATTCGGCACTACCACCAGCGGCCTTCATGTCCCGCATCCGCCTCTCGTCGCGGCCACGGACGGAATTATACGGTCCGATTACCCATCCGCCCGGCACTTGGAAACGTTGCCCGGATCGCCTAAGGCCTTATCGGCCGATCTCAACCGGACCTTTCACAACTCGTCCGGATGGTTTCGGAATGTCGCGATGCGTGGTCAGGACTGACCAGAAGGAGCGTCCGGAGCCAAGAGCCTCGCCGTCGTGATGAACCCTGTGTGCGCAACCATGCGGTGATCGGGACGGATGCTCTGCCCTTCGACGTGCCAGGTTCGGACGAGCGTCTCCGTCGTTGCGATGTCGATGAACCCGGCGGTGCGCAACGCTTCGGTCGCTTGCCCGACCTGGAGCACCGTCGGGAGGTAACAGCAGAAGATCCCGCCGGGCCGCAGCCATCGCCGAGCCACCTCGACGACCGTCCATGGCTCGGGGAGATCGAGGACGATCCGGTCGACGGGCTCGCCGAGGTCTGCCATGGTCACGTCGCCGAAGCGCATATCGAGCGCATCGGGGAGCTTGCCGAAGAATGCTTCGATGTTCGCGCGCGCGCGATCGGCGAACTCCTGCCGGACCTCGTAGGTGATCACGCGACCGGCGTCTCCCACCGCCCGGAGCATGCCGAGGGTGAGCGCGCCGGATCCGGTCCCTGCTTCGAGAACGGTCGCTCCCGGATGCACATCGGCGGTGATGACGATGGCGCCCACGTCCTTCGGGTAGACCACTTGTGCACCGCGCGGCATCTTCAAGATGAAATCGACCAACGTCGGACGCACGACGGTGAACGCCGAGCCGCCGCTCGTGACGACGCGTGACCCCTCAGCGCCGCCGATCACGGCGTCGTGGTCGATGAAGCCGCTGTGCGTGTGGAACTGCGCGCCGGCACGAAGTTGCACGAGATAACGGCGTCCCTTCCGGTCGAGGAACAGCGCGCGCTCACCTGCTGCGAAGTCACCCACGTCCGTCGTTCCTGTTCGGCACGTCGCCACCTTCGGAGCGTTCGGCTGTGGAAGATGCGTTGTACAGGAAGACGCCGATCCCGGCGACCCATACATAGCCGACGTCGGCGTTCCTCTGGACGAGCCCAAAGACGAACCCGGCCGCGGCGGCCACGATCATGATGACCGCGATGACGCGCGCGGCGATCGCTGCGAGGTGCGTAGCGCGGGCGCGGTTCCGCCGGATCGCCCACAGGATGCTTCGAAGAACGCGACCGCCGTCCATCGGGAAGGCCGGCAACAGGTTGAACACGGCCAGGACCAAGTTGACCCACGAGGCGAAACCCCACGCGCCGCCGAGCGTCGAGCGGTGGTCGCCCGCGCGCGCGATCGCGCCGAAGATGGTCGCGAGGACGAGGCTCGTCAAGGGCCCGATGAGTGCGATCTGGTATTCGATCGTCGCCGTCGGAGCTTCTCGTTCGATGTGAGACACGCCTCCGAAGAGGAACAACGTGATCGTACGCACACGCAATCCATAGCTCAGCGCGACGAGAGAGTGCGCGAGCTCATGCAGCAGCACACACGCGGATACCAGGAGCGCGAGCGCGACGCCGGCCTCCCACCTGACGGCCGCCGACCGGCTGAATCCCGCGTGCAAGAGCCAATCCTGCGCGCTCGCAGCGATGACGGCGAGCCACACGAACCACGATGGGTCGATCAGAACTGAGATCGGTCCGATCCGTAGCGCGCGGAAGCCGCGGCTTCCCGGCGTGGCAAGGCTTGTGCGCGGCATGGTCAAGCCATCGTACCGGCTTCGGTCATGCGTTCTATCGCGAGTTTGGCGCTGAGATCAGCAGTTGGGTGCCGTGACGGCGCAGTACTTCACGGTCACGTCACCCCACGTGACGGCAACCTTCGTCGTGTTCGCCGGCAACGGGACGCTGTTGCTTTCCCACCGCCCGATATCGCTCGGCAGAAGATCGCTGCGCACGCAGGTCATCTGGTTGAAGACGAGCGACACGACCGTCGTATGCGCTCCGGCGGTGACGCTCATCGTCGCAGTCGGCGGGTCCTTCACGCCAGTGCAGGTGACGCCGGCCCATGCGTGCGTGGCGCCGGGGACGAGATAGAAGGTCTGAGGGATCGCCACCGGCGACAGACAGTCGGAGCCTGCCTGACCGGGATTCGCGCCGGCGCGAGCGACGTCGGAGGCGATGGGGGCGGCGAAGCCCGAATCAACGAACACTTTCGGGCAGCTCGCTGCGCGCGCCGGCATCGGGATGAGCAGTGCGCACAGCACGCTCGAAGAGAGCAGCGCGCGCGCGAATGGGATGCGGGACATCACCACAGGTTTCGCCGTTTCTCCCCGCCGGTCCTGCCCTTCTTCTAGTCGGTTCGTGTGATTTGTACCGGTGCGTTCTTGCCGTGGTCGCCTGGAGCCGAGCCGTGACCGGCGAAGGAATCCGTGGCAACGCGCTGCGCACCGAGGATGTCTCCTTCGCGCAGCGTCTGCTTGATCGAGCCGCGGAAGTACCAGCCGTACATCACTTGCTGGTAGCTCGGGGTGTCCATCAAGTTGCTCGGCCACGGCTGCGCGTGCGCCGCCGTCGGATCGGTCCCGGGATGATCGAGCCCGATCGCGTGGCCGAGCTCATGCAAAAGGAGGCTCTCGACGTCGCACCACTGCCCGGGGAACCCCTCACCCGCCGTGATGTCGGCGCCGGCACCTTTCACGGTGCTTTGACCGGCCGCGAACCTCCACGGCAGTGTGCTGTTCAGCTGGACCTGCACGTGCGAGATCACGTTCTTCGATGAGTAGGTGAGGGTTGTGAGCGCGATGGTGCCCGCGCCGAGCGGTGCCCAGCCGATCGTGTTCGGACCAGTCGACAGACACAGCGGGCTGCACACGTGGCTCCCGGCGAATGCAAGGTCCCATTGGTTCATGGCGTCGTTGATAGCCGACGTCATGCGGCACGTTGCCCCCGCGTCGCATGCGATCGAAGGCGCGCCGTCGGGGAGGTAGGAGAACTTCAAAGGAAGATCCGAGGCGGGGATGTGGTCACCGCAATACTTGTATACGTACGTGTTCTCGCAGGATCGCGACGCCGGCGCTGCCGATGGAGCAAGCAGCGCGCTCAGCGATACGAGAAGCACCACGGGAAGTGCTTTGCGCTTCAACGTTCCCCCATCCATACCGCGCCGCCGCCACAGCGACGCGGGTGTTGCCGGTTACCTCTCTGCTGCCGCGAGCATCGAGCCCACGTACAGAGCCTTCGACCGGAGCCGTTCGATCCGCTCGATCGCTTCCATCATCTTGCGTTCGAGGAGCTCGGATTGCGGCTCGTCTGTGAGGTCCAACGACACCCTGCGTGACCGCGTTGCAACGGTACGGTTCTTCTTGTTCGGCCTCGATTGCATATCCCCATCTCCCACGATCGGCTGCCTTTCGGCATCCGTCCCTTTCCTGCTTTCCGTCCGGGAGCCCCTGTAGCTACCCGTTCGTCCTGCAGTTCCCCTTCCGATAAGGAGAACGACGAAGAGGTTGAGTTGTTCTAGTAGAAGCGCAGGTCAGAGGCCTTTTTTTGGTGCGAATCGAACCCTGATCCATTGCCCTATCCGGGCACAAAACGAACGGCCCCCGGAGGGGCCGTTCGGATGATCCGTCGGGCGCTAGTAGCGGGATGCCGACTGGGCAACCTGACAGACCGCGATGCTCTCGGTCCGCAGGGTCGCCCCCAGCTGAGCCTGGCCGATCGTGCGGCAGCTCTGCTCGGTCGCGTCGCTGGCCGCCTTCTTGGCCGCGTTGGTATCGGGTGCCTCTTCCTTGGATCCGGCGTCGTGGCCGCGAGAGACCGACGATGCTCCGCTCGTCGAGCCGGGCGCGGACATCTGCACCGCGGTTGTCGAGGGGTCCGCCGGCACCGGCAGGCTGGCCGCGCTGGCCGAGAAGCCGAGGACGTTGGCCACTTGCTGCTGGATGTTCTGGGATGTCGCGAGCAGGTCCTGGGCGGCCTGTGCTGCGCCGCCACCGAACTCTCCGGCGAAGCCGCGGAGCTCGTTGCCCGTTGCCGCTGCCATGTTCGCCAGCTGGGTCAGGGTGGCCGTATCGTGCGTGTTGTCCAGCACGAGCGTGCTTCCCTGGTTCAGCTCTGCCGTCGCCTCGGCGAGGGTCTTGGCGATCAGGTCTTCGTTCGGAGTCGGGAAGGCCGCCATCTGCTCGGCCTCCGACACGTGCCCGTTCGCGAAACGCATGTAGTCGAGGCCCTTTGCGACCGGTCCGTTGGCGAAGGCGAGCTCGATCCTGTGCTCGAGCTGCTTCAGGCCGTAGAACGGGCTGCCGGGGAGGCTCGACGCAGCCGCGACCAGCGGGAACGCTGCCAGCGACGCTGCGGCGACCGCGGCGGTCAGCGACCGGCGAACCGTGAACCGCCTGCTCGGCATCCGCACGACGGTGTCGGCGGGGACGGGCTCGGGGGTCGCGGGCGCAGCCGGCTTGACCACGGTCAGGTTGGGACGACCGGCCGGCGCGGTGACGCCGTCGGTCAGCAGGAGCTGCTCGAGCTCGACCGCGAACGTCGCGTCGATCTCCGGCTCCGGAAGCTTTGCGAGGGCGTTCGCGATCTGCACCATCGCCTTGATCTCAGGCGTGGCAGGATCGATCGCTCCCTCGAGAGCGAGTGAGAGGCTCAGGTTTTCCCCCATCTGTGGACTCATCGGTCACCGTCCGATATCCCAAAACGAGCGGCCTCGGATTCCGTTCGGCCCTCTCCACGACCATTCGTGGAAAGACGGACACCGCCCGGCCGGATCTTCTGTTCGATCAGGTCGATAGACCCCGACTTGACCAGGAGCTTCTGGAGGGTCTTCAGGCCCCGGAACTGCAGGGTCCGGATCGTCCCTTCCTTCTTGCCCATCGCTTCGGCGACCTGCGAAACGTCCATCCCCTGGTTGAACCGCATCGTGATCACGTCGCGCTGGTCGGGGCTGAGCTGCTTGATGGCCTTGTAGACGCTCTCGTTCTCGACGTTCTCCATGACCGCGGCTTCGGTGGAACGCGCCTCGCCGGCCGCGTCCTCGGGCATCTCGTCGGTCACCGTCTCGAGCCGCGCGCGGCTCGACTTGGCGTTGTCGAGCACGAGGTTGCGCGCGATGCGCAGCAACCACGAGCCGAAGTCCGCGCCGGTCCAGTTGAAATCGCCGATCTTGCGGAGCGCGCGCAGGAAGACTTCCGCGGTCATGTCTTCCGCCATCGCCTTGTTGGAGTTCAGGCGGTAGTAGAGGAATTTGTAGACCGTCGGCAAGTAGGTGCGGTAAAGCGCTGCGAATGCTTGGCGATCGCCGTCTCTCGCGCGCTGTACGAGCTCAGGGATCTCGGGAGCTGCTTGCGTGACCTCGACGGCCACACCGGTGGGCTCGGCAACGATAAGACCGTCGGCGTCTCCGCCTTGGTCCTTCATCGCGACCACTTCGGTCTCAGGCACCATGTCCCGCCCCGTACGGCCTCTGCATCGAGGACCGCCCTCATCGCCCTGCGGTCCTTCGTCCCTGGAGTTCTCCGAAGGAGCCGCTTCTCCTGCCTCTAACGAATCCAGGTCGAAGGTTGTTACGCAGAAATCCCTTCGAATTCTGTTGTCACCACTTATAACGTTTGCGTACTTCTAGTGTTTCATCCCGCGGCTTAAAAAGATACGCCTTAGAAGTGTGATTTGGAGCACACGTTGTCGGAACGAATCGTCGTGAAACGGTGCGTCCGGAAGAATGCGGATGCGGCTTCGTGTCAGCGCGAAAGCACGCCGAGGATCAGCTCGCGCGCCATGTGAGCAGCGACAACGGATGAAACGCCGCTGGCATCCCAGGGCGGCGCGCACTCGACGAGGTCGATCCCGACGACGTTCGCGGGCGCAAGTTCGAGAATCTGTTCACGAAGTTCACGATACGTCGGACCGCCCGGTTCCGGATTCCCTGTGCCCGAAAAGATCGATGGATCGAGGACATCGAGATCGAGGCTCACGAAAACAGGTGATTTCGCGACGACTTGTCGCATCGCTACGGGCAGCGCGATGTCCTCGCTCCATGCGACGAGCATCTTGTCCGCGTCGTTGAATTCTTCCCGGCTGCCGGAGCGAACACCGCACACGCACGTCGGTCCTGCGATCGACATGTGGCGGGTACCGCATGCGTGCGAGAACTCGCTGTCGTCGTACTCGGGACGCATGTCCAGATGCGCGTCGTAGACGACGTGCACGAGATCCGGATATACCGCGCGCAATCCGCGCGATGTTCCGATGGAGATCGAGTGATCGCCGCCGAAGGTCACGATGCGCGCGCCCGTTCGCGCGCGGATCTCCGTCGCGCGCGCGATGCGCTCCATGACATCCGCGGGATCGAGTCTGTCAACGTCGATGTCACCCGCGTCTGCAACATCGATGTCGATCAGATCCTTGCGAAGCCGCGGAGACCAGCTCTCGATGGAATCACTCGCTTCACGAACGCTGGAAGGCGCAGATGCCGACCCTCTGCGGAAGGAAGTGCCGCCGTCGTAGGCGACACCTTGCACCACTACCTGTGCGGGCTCGGCGTCGAAAGGACGCGATTCAAGGAATCGCACGGCGATCCCGCTCCCCCGGCGAAAGACCCCACGTATGCGGCGGCCCTTCAGGGGCGATGACGTCCCGCACGATCTTCGGCACGTCGAAGCACCCTCGCTGGACGTCGGCCGTCCAGTACTTCGTTATGAGGCCTCGCGCGAGCGCACGCTCGCGCGCCGAAACCCCGTCGATCGACAGCCGCTCCCCACACAGCAAGAAGCTCCACAGCGTCCCGGGGTACGTCGGCACCGAGAAGCCGTAGGGACGGACGTCTGCAAAAGCTGTGGTCGCGTTGCGATAGGCGCGGTGCAGCTCGTCCTGCTGCGCGTAGGGCGAGCCAGATTGCGCGGCAAGCACGCCGCCGGGATCCAATCGCGAAAGCGCGGCGCGGTAGAAATCGGGAGTGAAGAGTCCTTCGCCCGGTCCGACGGGGTCCGACGAATCGATGAGGATCGCGTCGAAGGTTTCCTTGGTGGTCTTCACGTAGCCGATGCCGTCGCCGAAGATCACGTCCGCGCGGGCGTCGTCGAACGCATCCCCTGCGATCGATGGCATGAACTTGCGGCAAAGCTCGGTGACGCGCTCGTCGATCTCGACCATCACGGCGCGCTTCACCGTCGGGTGCATCAAGACGTGACGGAGCGTTCCTCCGTCGCCGCCGCCGATGATGAGGATGCGTTCCGGGCTCGGCAGAGAAACGAGCGGAACGTGCGCCAGCATCTCGTGGTACACGAACTCGTCGCGCACCGTCGTCTGCACGAGACCGTCGAGCACGAGCATCATCCCGAAGCTCGGATGATCGTAGATGTCGATCTGCTGGAATTCGGAACGATCGGATGCGACGAGCGGAGCCTCGTACTC
>JBHELL010000036.1:0-2970 GCA_046263075.1 Actinomycetota bacterium
ATCGGTCAGCGCCTCGCTCAGCTCATGACCGGACACGTTGGCGAGCGCGGCCAGCCCGGAAGAGTGCAGACCGCTCGTGTCGTTCGGATCACAGCCGGCGTCGCCGTCGAGGTTGAAGAAGAATGCGAACTCGACGTTGACACCGCCGATCGATCCTTCGCTATGCCACGCGCAGTAGCCCGCGCTGCCTCTCTTCGTGTCGACGTAGACCGGGTAGTAGTTGTCGGCCGACGGCGTCGGATACAGCTTCGCGACCTCCGAGAGGACCGCGCTCGTCGACGGCGCGCGCGACGGCGCCGCGGAATAGTCGAACGCATCGCCGACGAAGCTGACCGCCGCGCTCGTCTGTCCGTTGCTCCCGGAGTATTCGATGTTCGTCCGTGCGTAGCTCGAGTTCCCGATGCCGCGGTAGAAGGTGTCGAGCCCGGTGATCTTGTCGCCCCGGAAGCTGGACGACTGCCAGCTCGCACCCCAGTAGATCGGATGAACAGGCGTTCCCGTCTGCACGGGGCCGCCGTGCCACGTCAGGTTCGCCCCCGGCTTGCCGTGGCCGGCGCCGGCGCCTTTCGCGTAGTTGTAGATCGCGTTCCTGTTCGCGTTGACGTTCGGACCGCGCGCGATCGCAGGGGCGATTCCGGTGAGTGCGAAACAGGCGATCGAGATCGAAACGATGATGGTGCGGCGCATCTGTCCCCCAGTCCCTCGTAGGCTCTCAAGGATATGGCCGTCGTGTCGCGGGCGAAAGAGGTTGGTTGGATGCGGCAGAACGGGGGAAAACCGAACCCGATGGGCGCTCCGGAGGTAGTGAAGGACGTCGCGCGGGCGGCTCGGCACGAGGCGGACGAGTACCGGCACGGCAAGGATCGCCCCCTCGCGCAGTACGCGACGATCATGGGTGCCAATGCGTCGATCCTCGGCGGCATCGTCGTCGCGTTCAGGCGCAGCGGGCGCCGGATGCCTCGAGGCGTCGCGACCGGCGACATCCTCGTAACCGCCGTCGCGGTGCACCGATGGGCGCGATTGCTCGCAAAAGATGCGGTGACGAGCCCCTTGCGCGCGCCGTTCACACGGTTCGACGGACCCGCGGCCCCTGCAGAGCTCAAAGAGGACGTGCGAGGTTCGGGGTGGCGGAAGGCGCTCGGCGAGCTCGTCACATGTCCGTTCTGTCTCGGTCACTGGGTGGCAACGGGGTTCGCCGTGGGATGGTTGTTCGCGCCGCGCGCGACGAGGTTCTTCGCGTCGATGACGACGGCACTCGCGCTCGCCGACGCGATGCAGTTCGGCTATGCGAAGCTCGAGCAGCTGTGAACGTGCGCGCGCGCGCCGCTCGTCGGTAGTGTTCTGCCGACCGAGGAGGAGCCGTGGCATATAACCCCTACGACGCGTTGCCGAAACTACCGTCGTTCACGTTGACGAGCCGTGACGTCGAAGACGGCAAAGAGCTTCCGATGCCGCAGGTGAGCGAGATGCTCGGCGCCGGCGGGAAGGATGTGTCTCCGCAGTTGTCGTGGAGCGGGTTCCCGCCTGAGACACGGAGCTTCGCCGTGACGATGTACGACCCGGACGCACCAACCGCGAGCGGCTTCTGGCATTGGGCCGTCGCGAACATCCCGGCTTCCGTGAGCGAGCTTCCGACCGGCGCAGGCGATGAGAAAGGTTCCGGCTTGCCTGCCGGTGCCATCCAGCTCCGCAATGACGCCGGATCGAAGCGGTACGTCGGCGCCGGACCCCCGAAAGGCCACGGAAAGCATCGGTATTTCATCGCGGTGCACGCGGTCGGAGCCGAGCGGCTCGAGGTCACGCCGGACTCGCCGCCGGCGATCCTCGGATTCAACCTGTTCTTGCAAGCGATCGCGCGCGCGATCATCGTGCCGTGGTACGAGGAAACGTAGTCGTCAGCCCGCGAACCGGACCGTGACCCAGTAGGTAGCGCCGGATCGGACCACGCCGACACCGACGTATCGGAACCGTCCGTTCAGGATCTCGGCTCGATGAACGGATGACGCCATGAACGCGTTGAACACACGCGTTATGGATCGGCTCTCGCCCACCATCTCGCCAACGCGAGAGCACGTACACGCGCGGTCGGCATCACTCCACATCTGGCTCGTCGTCGAGTGATAGAGGGATCCGCTCGCTGCCATCGACGCCGAGTGACTGCGCGCGCCGGAAGCCAGTGCGCCGCTCCATCGCAGCGCCCCGAACCCGTGCGCACGCCGCGCTTGGTTGATCATCGATGCGAGCTCGGACGCCGCACTCGATGGAACGGGAACACGGACGGTGTGCACGACCGGCCGGCGACGGACGCGAGTGCGCGCGCGACGAACAGCGCGATGCACCGCGATGTGTCGAACGGGCGTCGCGCGCATCATGTCGCGTCGGATCGCCGCGGCGCGTATCGGCGCGTTCTCGGTGAACGTTGCGGTGCCGCCGTGCTGTGGTAGGCCGGTCGTACCCCACGGCACCATGAACGCGCCGGTTCCTCCGAACAGTGCGGCCGCGAGAACGATGTGCACGGCTCGTCTCATGAAGCGGACCCCCTTCGTCGCGCGCCAACCGATCAGCATCAGCAAAGGGGAAGGGTGGCCGCCTACCAGATCATCGCGGCCGCGGATCGACGCCGGCGAGGCTAACCAAGGCCCCGCGGCGAGACAAGCAAGCGGGAAAACGCCTGCTCAGGGGCGCGCGCGACAAGCCGAGGCCGGGTGTCCGTCAAGAGCTTGCGATTGGGAATGATTCTTATTATAAGAAGAGCGTGAGAACGGTCCTGCTCGTCGCCCTCGCCGCTCTTTTGTCGGCGTGCTCCGCCGGCGCACCCGCGGGCCGAACGGGAGCCGTCGGCACGGTGGTCGCGGCAGAGAACGTGTGGGGCAGCATCGCCTCGCAGCTCGGCGGGGACAAGGTTCGGGTGACGAGCATCATCAGCAGTCCGAACGCGGACCCGCACGAGTACGAAGCAACCGCGACCGA
>JBHELL010000037.1:0-6098 GCA_046263075.1 Actinomycetota bacterium
GTCGTCGTGCGCGCTGTTACCGAGGCGGCAGATCCGGCCGCGGTGGTGTCGAAGCTGCGCGCGCGACTACCGTCGTAGCGTTCAGTCGCACCAGTCGATGCCGGGCGGCGGCAACCGCAGCGACAGCAGGTCAACGGAATCGGTGGCGTGTTGCGGGTCGCGCACGAAGAGCTTCGGGCTCCCCGGCGCGGTGCACCGGATGACGAGCGTCGCGAATGCGTGCGCATCCGATCGCAGAACCGACGACATGACACGAACGGCGCCCGACGGCACGAGTCGCAGGCCGCTCATCACGGTGTTCGGCGCTTCCTTGTTGGTGCAGCGATCGTAGACGGTGTAGCGGAACCTGATGTCGGTGTTCTCGGACCACGGCTCGGCGGGTGTGAACATGACGGGCGAGCCTGGGCCGAATCGCCGCGTGGCGTTCACCTGGATCGCGGCGCTCAGACGATCGCCCGCGCGCACGCCGAAGTGCCCCTTGCCGCCGTACGTCACGATGACGCGTGGCGCGCACCCGGCCGGAACGTTCATCGAGTAGCCGCCTGCGGGAACGACGACGTGGGCGATGCCGCGTGCGTCCGACGCGAAGGTATAGGTCTTGTTGCCCGGCCCGCCCGTGACGACGAGCGGGATGTCCGATCGCGGCTTCGCCGTCGAGCCGTCGATGGTCTTCACGTCGACCGACCCGTCGGTGCTCGTACGGTGCGACCCGGTCACCGGAGGAAGCGTCTTCGTGCCGCCGTACGAGATCCCACGCGTCGCTGTTTCGGTGGGGAACGCGGTCGAGCCACTGCCGGGAGCATGCGGATGCGAGCAGACCCAACGCGAGCGTGATCAGAAGCGCGCGCTTCATCTCGTTGCTCCCAGCTCGAGCGCGAATGTTTCGCCGTCGCGATGAGGTGTCAGGTCACCGTCGCGCGGGAACCATACCGCGCCGCTGCCCGTCACCGACCACGTCGAGCCGTCGCCGTGCATCGCCGTCGTCTCGTCGATCCCGATCGGGATCGTTCCTTCGGGCGCGGCGTCGATGAACAGCGCGCGCAACCCGGGCTGGTACGACTCGAGCGCGTCGAAGTGCGGCACGATGAACGCGCGCGGAAGCAGCCGCGTGCCGCCGGTCCAGTGGTCGAGCGAATCGTTCGCGACGAACGGCGTGCGCGCGCCGAGGAACGACGCGCCGGCGCTGCAGCCGCCGAGCGCGGTTCCGCCGTCGAGCGACTCGACAACCGCATCCCAGAACGGCGAGCCGATGCAGATCTCTGACAGGTAGCCGGGGTTCCCTCCGCTGAAGAAGATCAGCCGCGCGCCGGCAACGCGTTCGACGATCGCGTCGTCGCATGCGTCGTCGCGCGTACGCAGCGGCAAGACCTCCGGCTCGAGCCCGAGGGCACGATAATGCTCGACGCCCATCCGAGCCCACCGCTGGAACGTCGCTTCACCTTCGGGGGCCGACGCGGCCTGCACGACAAGCACGCGCTTGGAGTCGACCGATGAGCGGTCGACGCTCCATCCGTCGACGGCGCGCGCCCACGGCTCGAACTCACCGGACCCGAGCAGCGCGATCGTCTTCATAGGCGGGAAACGATACCGGTCCGCAGGTGGCCTGACTCGGGGGTTGACGCCCGAGCGCGCGCAGCCGTATCGTTCGTGATGGACTCGAACATATGTTCGAGCCATGGAAAGCGAGCGGCCCGAAGGGAAGACAGCCCGGCACCCGGGCGACTGCGATGTCGAAACGGTACGGCGAGCCCATCCAGGTCGAAGCGCCGGAAGGGACGATCGAGGCGTTCTGGTGGCGCGGGAAGCGCTACACGGTTCGACAGATCCACGCGCGCTGGAGAGAGACCGGCGGGTGGTGGGACGCAGCGGGGGAGACCGCGCAGCCCTGGGCTGCCGGCGACGCGCGCGAGATCGTTCGCATCGACGCGGGGAATGGCTCCGGCGCAGGCACCTACGAGATCGCGCGCGACCTGCGGGACGGCGTATGGACGCTCGCGCGGGTGTGGGACTGACCCATGGAAAGACCGACGTGAGCGTGCCGTTCGTGCATCTGTCGGTGCGCTCGAACCACTCGTTGCGCGAGGGCGCGATCAGGCTCGACGAGCTTGCCGCGCGCACGCGCGCGCTCGGCATGGATGCGGTGGCGCTGACCGATCGCGATTCGCTCGCCGGCGCCGTTCGGTTCACGCAGGCATGCAAGACGTACGGTATCCGGCCCGTCTACGGCGCGCGCGTGACGGTCGATCCCGCGCAGCGGTTCGTCGTGACGATGCTCGTGAAGGACGCCCGCGGGTACGAGAATCTCTGCCGCATCGTCACCGCGTCGCACTTCAACGGTGAGCGGAACGACCCGTGCGCGACCATGGAAGACATCGCGCGACACAGCGACGGCTTGTTCGTCCTCCTCGGGCCGGAGAGCGACGTCGGGCGCGCGCTCGATGCTCATCGGTTCGAGGAAGCAGAGCGCTGCGCGCGCGCGTGGTTGCAACTCTTCGGGTTCCCGAGCACGGTGCTCGAGATACGGACGTGGCTCGAGCCGGGCGACCGGTCGCGTGTCGTGCGCGCGCTTCGCTTCGCGGACGAGCACGGGTTGCGTGCATGCGGGACCAATGCCGCGCGCGCCCTCACGCGAGCCGATTCGTTCTTGTGCGACGTGCTCGACGCGATGCGCAAGCTCGTTCCGCTCGCGCAGCATCATCGTGGCAACCTCAACGCAGAGGCGTACATCAAATCGTCGGACGAGATGGCGGAGCTATTGCCCGAACGTCTCTTGATCGAGGCGTACCGCATCGCAGGCGAATGCCGGTTCGAGCTCGAGCTCGGCACGCTACATCTCCCGCGCTACCCGATGCCGCACGGGTTGCCGCAACGTTCGTTGAACGAGCTTCTCGCCGTTCGCTGCTTCGAGGGAGTCGCGCGCCGCGGCATGCGCTATGAAGGCAAGACGAAGCGCATCATCGACGCCGAGCTCTCGATGTGCACGAAGCTCGGCTTCGCCGGGTATTTCCTCACCGTCGCCGACATCGTCGCGCGCATCAAGCAGATGGGGATCCGTGTTGCGTGCCGCGGCTCGGCGGCAGGGTCGCTCATCTGTTTCCTCACCGGGACGAGCGAAGTGGATCCGATCGAGCACGACCTCGTGTTCGAGCGGTTCATGAACCTGTACCGTACGCATGAGTTGCCCGACATAGATCTCGACGTCGAGAGCGCGCGTCGCGAGGACGTATACCGGGACATCCTCGGCCGCTTCGCCGAAGAGCGCGTCGCCTGCGTCGCCATGGTCGACACGTACCGGGCGCGCGGCGCGATCCGCGAGGTAGGCAAAGCGCTCGCACTTCCCGAAGGCGAGCTCGACGTCGTCGCGAAGTCGTTCCCGCACATCAACGCATCCGACATCAAAAGCGCGCTCGAGCACCTGCCCGAGCTGAAACGATCGTCGTTGAACCGTGGGCAGATGGAGCTGCTGTTCGGAGTTGCGGAGCGGCTCGGCGGATTCCCGCGACATCTCGCGTTGCACCCCTCCGGCATCTTGATCGCACCGGACGACCTGCTGAGGATCACCGCGATGGAGCGAAGCGCGAACGGCTTCCGCATGTCGCAGTTCGACAAAGACGATATCGAGGCGCTCGGGCTGTTGAAGCTCGATGTGATCGGGATCCGGATGCTGTCGTCGATGACGCACGCCGTGCGGGAGATCGAGCGAACGGAAGACGTCCACGTCGATCTCGACGCGATCCCGCGCCGCGATGACAAGACGTTCGAGCTCGTGCGCACGTCGCGGACGCTCGGCTGCTTCCAGATCGAGTCGCCGGGGCAACGCGAGCTCCTCCAGAAGCTGCAACCGGAACAGTGGCGAGATCTGATCGTGGACATATCACTGTTCCGTCCGGGGCCGGTTCAATCGGACATGATCAACCCGTTCCTGACCCGTCGCGGTGGGTGGACGCGTCCTGTGTATCCGCATCCTGCGCTGCGCCCCTTCCTGCAAGAGACGCACGGTGTGATCGTCTACCACGAACAAGTGATGCGCGCGATCGCCGCGGTGACCGGTGTCGATCTCGGCAAGGCGGACGAAGTGCGGCGCGCGCTCGAAGATCGCGATGCGCATCCGGATATCCGCCGGTGGTTCTTCGAGTGCGGTCGTGTGAACGGCTGGCGCGACGGGGAGATCGAGCCGGTGTGGAACGAAGTCGCGGCGTTCGCGTCGTTCGGGTTCTGCAAGGCACACGCCGCTGCGTTCGCGGTCCCGACCTATCAATCGTGCTGGTTGAAAGCCAACCATCCGGCTGCGTTCTTCGCCGGGATCTTGACGCACGAGCCGGGCATGTACCCGCGGCGCGCGCTCCTTGACGACGCGCGACACGAAGATATCCCGATCCTGCCGGTCGACATCAACGCCAGCGCGCGCGAGTACAGCGTCGAGCGGACGGGCGGACGGCTCGGCGTGCGTATCGGGTTGATGCACGTCGAAGGTATCTCCGACGCAGAGATCGCATCGATCCTCGATGTGCGCGCGCAGCGTCCGTTCGCCGGCCTCGTCGATCTCGCGCGCCGAGCCAACGTGAGCCGGCCCGTCGTCGAGAACCTCGTCAACGTCGGTGCGTTCGATGCCTTCGGCGGCAGACGCGATCTCTTGCTCGCCATCGGCGAGCTGTGGGACAAGAAGCAACCGAAACCGGTTCCGACGCAGCCGGAGCTCGTCCGGTCCGAGCCCGTTATCGATTGGGGATTACGACCGTTCACGGACGCGGAGAAAGTCAAAGCCGAGCTGGAGGTAACGGGTATGGATACATCACGTCACGTCGTCACGTTCTACGAATCGGTGCTGGCGACGCTCGGCGCAACGGCTGCGCGCGACCTACGCGACACACGTAACGACCAGCGCGTGATGGTGGCAGGGGTGAAGGTCGCCTCGCAGACGCCCGCGGTTCGGTCGGGCCAGCGCATCATCTTCCTCACGCTCGACGACGGCACCGGTCTATCCGACGCGACCGTGTTCGGGAGTGTGCAAGAACAGTGCGCGTTCACCGTCTTCCATTCGTGGTTGCTGGTTGTGCGAGGAACCGTTCGTCACACGGGACGAGCCGGGATCTCTATCAACTGCGAGCGCGCGTGGGACCTCGTGTCGCTCGCGCGCGATCATCGCGATGGCACGCTGGATGTGGCGGCGCTGTGGACCGAAGGGGTGGCCGAGATCGAAGCTGCGGAACGAGAACGGCGGCGGAACCGTGCGCGGCCGCAACCGAAACCACAACCGAAGGAGCGAGCGCCGATCATGTTGCGGCCGCGCACGGAACCGGAACGCACCGCGCTCGCCGCGCCGCGTAAGTTGTGGCATGCGAGCGGCGGCTCGGCAGGCGCGTAGCGAGACAGGCGCGTAGCGAGAGGCGTACCGAGACAGGCGTACCGAGGAGGCAGGATGGCGATCCCGATCCAAGTGGCGTTCGACGCGGCAGACCCCGACGCGCTTTCCCGTTTCTGGGCCGGGGTGCTCGGGTACATCGTGCAGCCGCCGCCCGAAGGGTTCGATTCGTGGGACGCCTTCCTGAAGGACATCGGTGTTCCCGAGAGCGAGTGGGACAAGGCGAGCGCGATCGTCGATCCGGACGGTGTCGCTCCCCGCATCTACTTCCAGAAGGTCCCCGAAGGGAAGAGCGCGAAGAACCGCGTGCACCTCGACGTGAACTGCGGCGGTCCCCGCGGGACGCCGCTCGACGAACGGAAGCGCAACGTCGCCGAGCACGTTGCGCGCGCGGAGTCGCTCGGCGCGCGCAGGCTGTACGAGCGCGACCAAGACGGCGAGTACTGGATCACGCTTGCCGATCCCGAAGGGAACGAGTTCTGCATGCAGTGAAAGCGACCGAAGGCATCCTGCACGTCGACATGGACGCGTTCTACGCGTCCGTCGAAGCGCGGGAGGATCCGTCGCTCACAGGCAAACCGGTCGCCGTCGGCGGAGGCGGCCCTCGCAGCGTCGTCATGAGCGCCTCGTACGAGGCGCGCGCGTACGGCGTGCGGTCCGCGATGCCGGGGGTGCGCGCGCGCCGCTTGTGCCCAGACCTCGTGATGGTCCCGCCGAACTTCTCGCTGTACCAAGA
>JBHELL010000038.1:0-5256 GCA_046263075.1 Actinomycetota bacterium
GCAGCACAGCAACCTTCACGGGGTCGTCCGAACCGGGCAGCACGCTCACGATCCTCGAAGGGACGATGAAACGTGGGACGGCGCGCGCAGCCGGCAGCGGTGCATGGACCGCGAGCGTCCCACTCGCATACGGCGTACATTCCGTCGATGTGGTCGCGCGCGATGCAGCAGGCAACGCGAGCCCGCCGGCGTCGATCTCGTTCACGACCGCGGCCACGCAGGTCGCGTCGCCGGTGATCACGTCGCCTGCCTCCGGAGCGGCGGTGCCTTCCGCCGTCACGGTCACCGGAACCGGCCCCGCCGGGACCACGGTGGTCCTCGTCGAAGGGACGGCGAAGGTCGGCACTGGAACGGTCGCATCGGACGGGTCGTGGCAGGCGCCGGTCAGGCTTTCGGATGGAACGCACACGGTTTCAGCCTTCGCCGTGAACGCTGCGGGCAGCAAGAGCGGCAACTCGCCGGCGCTGGTCCTCAACGTCGATGCGATCGCACCGACGGTAACCGTCACGGCGTCCGATCCCAACGTGTTTGTGGGTGACGTGACGATGGATGGAAGCGCGTCGGACAATCACGCCGTCGCGCGCGTGCAGCTCGTCGTGAAGGATCTCACCGGCACACAGGTGACGTCGTTCGATGCTACATGCGCGACGTGCGGAGCCACATCCGCGACGTGGACCGCTACGGCGACGATCGCTCCCGGCATCTACACCGTGGACGTGGTCTCGTACGACGCGGTTGGGAACCCGTCGCTCAGGAAGACGATCAGGATCGTGGTGCTCTAGCACCGCGGAACGGATAGAGCGGCAGCGGTTCGAGCTCGACGTCGCACGCGACGAGCTCACCGCTGCCGCTCAACGTTACGTATAAGACGCCGTCACCGAGACAGCAGTTCGTCGGTTCGGTGTGCTCCCCAGTTTCGATCGTATGCATCAGATCCCCTGCGGGATCGAAGATCTGGATGACGTCTCCCATGCTCCCGCAAACGATGAGCGTCCCATCCGACGCGAAGCAGAACCCGTCGGGGAAACCGGCGGGAAGCTTCGCGTGCTCGCGCGGCTCGCCGAGGCCGTCCGGTGACCACGGGTACGCGAGCACAGTCATCGCAAGCGAGTGCGCGACGTACAAGCGGTCGTCGGGCCCAAAGCCGATGCCGTTCGGAAACTTCTCGACGTCGCCGAGCAGCTCGACGTCGCCGGACGCAATATCCGCGCGCCACAGCCGCCCCGGCTTCAGGTGGGCAAGGTCTTCCCAGTTGTACGGGTCGGTGAAATAGAGCGAACCGTCGGGTCCGAAGCAGAGGTCGTTCGGCCGGTGCGGCGGCTCGCCGGGCAGCTGCGGGATCACGTCCGCGCATCCACCGTCGAGTGTGACCCGCTGGATGTTCCCGTCGATGGGGTCGGGCGCGTGCCAGTAGCCGCCGGGACCGACGTTGATCCCTCCGTTGTTCGCGACGTATATCGCGCCGTCCGAGCCGAGCGTCGCCCCGTTCGCGCCGCCCCCGGTCTTCGCGATGACCCGATACCCGTCGTCGTCGAAGAGCGAGATGCATTGCCCGCGGATCTCGGTGAACGCGACCCGGCCGTTGCCCAGGTGCGTCGGTCCTTCGGGAAACCCGAGCCCGCGCGCAAGAACGCGCGGCGCCCACTCGATCACGCGAGGAGGTCCTTCGCGACCGCTTCCCAGAGTTCCGTCATCAATCGCAGCGACTCGACGTCGACGCACTCGTTGTCGCCGTGGAACAGCTGGATGAAGTCGTTGTACGGGATGCGCTCGCTAAGCAACCCATAGCCGTAGCTGGTCGTGCCGAGCGTCTGCCGGAAGTAGCGCGCGTCCGTCGCGCCGACGATGATGAACGGAACGGTCTGGGATCCCGGAACGAGCGCCTTCGTCACACGCGTGACGCTGTCCCACAACGGTGTGTCCATCGGCGAGTCGCTCGCTTCGAACGGATTATCTTCCGCGATCTCGACCTGATCCCAGCGATCGCCGATCGCATCCTGCAGCATCGCGCGCGTGTCGTCGGCCGTTTCGCCCGGAAGCGTTCGGATGTCGACCTGGATCTCCGCGGTGTCTGGGATGACGTTCGTCTTGATGCCCGCGTGCATGATGGTCGGAACGATCGTCGTGTGCGTGCATGCGTAAAGCGTTTGCGCGAGACCGACGGGCAACTCTTCGCACAGCTTCTCGAACGCGACCGGATCGAGCAGCATCGCCTGCAACGACTCGTCGAGCCCGAGGGATCCGATGAATCGTCGCCACGGTTCATGCATCGATGCCGGCGGCCGGTACGCGGCGAGCCGCTTCGCGACCTCCGCCGCCTTCACGAGCGCGTTATCCGTTCGGAACGATCCGCGGGACGCATGTCCGGCCGTTCCGCGCACGCGGATCTTCGACCAGAACGTGCCCTTCTCGCCGACCATCACGACCAGCTTCGGGCCGCCGCCGGTGTCGAGCGGCATCTTCATGCCACCGAACTCCGTCAGCAGATACGTCGTTCGGATGTCGTCGGGGTTCGTATCGCACATCCACTTCGCCCCGTGCAGCCCGAGCGCTTCCTCGTCTGCAACCCCGAAGAACACGAGGTCCCCGCGCGGTTCGAAGCCGCTCGACGCGAGATGCTTGAACGCCACCGCCATCGACGACGTCGTGTCGAGCATGTCGACGGCGCCGCGTCCCCAGACCATGTCTCCGACGAGCTCACCACCGAAGGGGTCCCGCTCCCAGTTCGCTTCGTTGACCGGAACGACGTCGAGATGACCCATCAGACACAGGCTCGGCGCGGTCGGATCGGATCCTTCGATCCGTGCGACCATCGAGCCGCGTCCCGGTTGCGATTCGTACCGCTGGATGTCGAGGCCTGCGCCCTCCATGTACGAGACGAGCGTGTCGACGCTTCGGACCTCGTTCCCCGATGCAACGGTGCCGTCGTTCACGCATCGATTCCGGATGAGCTGCTGCAGCAACTCGGTGCATTCGCCCGCGAGGCTCTCCATATCGGCCGAAGACTACTCCGCGCATGGATAGGCTTGGCGGCCGTGCGTGTGACGACGGTAACGACCCCGGACGAGATGGAAGCGGCTCGGTTCTTGGTGCGCTCCTATTTTCACTCGTGGGGGCTCGAGGAGATCGACGACCCAGAGCTGCTCGCCGAGCTCGACGAGCTCGGACCACGCTACGCGCCGCCCGACGGCACACTCCTCATCTGCACGATCGACGCCGAGCCGGCCGGCGTCGTCGGATTCCGGCGTCACGATGAACGATCGTGCGTGATGAAGCGGATGTTCGTGCAGCCCGAGTTCCGCAGGCGCGGCGTCGCGCGCGTCCTGGCGCTGGAGCTGCTCAGGTCGGCAGAGCGGCTGGGCTACACGCGCATGGTGCTCGACACCCCGAGCGACAACGCGCGCGCGATCGAACTCTACCGGTTGATCGGCTTCACGCCGGCAGAGCCGTACGTTGAACCGGGACACGGACACACGCACGAGGGCTGGTCGTTCTGGGAGCTTGAGCTGCCGCCCGACGATGAAACGTGGTTCCGCTGGACCAAAGAGCTGCTCGAGACCGCATACCTGTCGACGGACAACATCTACGAGCAATCCGGGAACACCGCCGGCACCGCGGAGCGCTGGAACATGACGCGCATCGTGGTCGCCGACTGCATCGATCGCGAAGGCTCGTTCCTCGACGTCGGATGCGCGAACGGCTTGATGATGGAGTCCGTCGCGCGCTGGTGCGCCGACAAAGGGTTGAAGGTTGAGCCGTACGGTCTCGATATCAGCCAGAAGCTCGCGCAGCGCGCGCGCGAGCGTCTCCCCGAATGGGCGGACCGCATCTTCGTCGGCAACGCCTGGACGTGGGAACCACCCCAGCGCTTCGATCTCGTCGCGACCCGTGCAGGCGATTACACGCCGCCGAAACACCGTCGGGCGTTTATCCAACGCTTGCTCGATGAGTTCGTCGCTCCGGGAGGTCGGCTCATCCTGCACTGGGGTGGCATCGGCGACGGCCGCGGCAAACCGTGGGCCGCGATCCTTCGCGATTGGGGATTCACTATCTCGGGTTCGGCAGAGCGACGCGATCAAAACGGCGAGCCTGTTTCGCGCGCGCTACGGCTCGACAGACGCTAGTCAGTTCTTCACATCATTGAATCGCCGGCGAAGGAAACGACGTCAGTCTGCCGGACGAAAGACCGGTAGCGACACACTCTCTTCGTCGCTTCGCTGCTCGGGGCGGAACGAAACCTCAACGCGCATCCCGCACGACACGTCTTCGGGCGCACAGCCCTCGATGTTCGATGTCATCCGAACCCCCTCGTCGAGCTCGATGATGGCGACGACGTACGGCACGCGCTCATTGAATGGCGGAAGGTCGTTCTGCCGGACGATGGTGAAGGTGTAGACGGTTCCGCGTCCGGACGCCTCGATCCATTCCGTGTCGGTCGCCCAGCACACGGGACAGTGATCGCGCGGATAGAAGATGTTGCGGCCACAACGGCGGCAGTGCTTGATCATCAGCTTCCCATCCGCAGCCGCGTCCCAATATTTCTGCGTCTCTACGTCTGGCTGCGGCAGGTGCCACGTCGACGTCCGCGGGAGCTGCGGCATCAGCCACCCACCCGTCCGGAAACGCCGCCGAAGATCGACTGCCGCCGTTGGTTGACGAGCTCTTCGAGCTGCTCGAACGACTTCTCTTGCTGCTCGGCGCGGCCGCCGTGCTCCTGCAGTGACTCGACGCCCAGAACGAGCGTTCCCGTCGAGCTGAACCAGCCACCCGTGCCGTTCACGGCTGCGACGCGCACATCGTCCACCTGCCTGCCGAGCGCTTCGCCTCGAAGCTGCTCGACGGCTTCGATGATCAAGAAGATGCCGCGCATGCCCGGATGATTGGACGAAAGGCCGCCACCGTCGGTGTTGCAGGGCAGGTCGCCGTCGATCAGCAGTCGCCCGCCTTCGACGAACGAACCGCCCTCACCCTTCTTGCAGAAGCCCATCGCCTCGAGGGTCAGCAACACCGTGATGGTGAACGAGTCGTACACCTCGATGAAGTCGATGTCGTGTGGCGTTACGCCTGCCATCCCGAACGCGCGCGCAGCGCTGTCGACGGCGGGCGACTCGGTGAAATCTGCCCACTCGCTCATCGTGTGGTGGCTGGTCGCCTCCCCCGCGCCGAGGACCCACACCGGCTCCTTCGGGAGGTCGCGCGCGCGATCTTCGCTCACGAGAACCACCGCGCCGCCGCCGTCCGACCGGATGCAGCAGT
>JBHELL010000039.1:0-5283 GCA_046263075.1 Actinomycetota bacterium
GTGAGGCCGCACCAGTACTTGCGCGCGCTCTTGGCGAGGCGCCACATGAACTGCGCGCCGGCTTCGCCGCCTGCGCGCAACAGCAACCACGCTTCATCGACGACAACGACACGCCGCCTGCGTTCTCCTCGCGTGACGCGACGCCAGATCGATTCCATCGCCATCACGGCCCCTGCCGCCTTGAGTTCCGCCGGAAGATCGCGAAGGGAGAACACGACCAGGTGGCCTTCCGGCCGAACGCTCGTCGGCTCATCGAACAAGCCGCGATACGAACCGGTGGCGTAGGTTCGCAGGCCATCCGCGATGCGGGTCGCTGTGCCTTGCTGGTCGAGCTGCGCGACGACGTGGTGAAGGAGCGGCGCCTGCCGGGCGTGTGTGCGTGGGTCGGCGGTGATCCCTTGACCCGCGTACGCGCGAAGCACGGCGTGATCAAGAACCGATCGTTCCTCGACGCTGAGCTCGCCAAGGAGCGATGCGACGAGAGAATGCATGAACAGCGTCTGTTCGGTGATGGCTTCGGGCTGGCCCGCGGCGGCCAGGTCGAGCGGGTTCAGGCGCGCTCCGTTCGCGCCGAGCGTGATTTCCGTGCCTCCGACCGCGCGGGCCAGCCGCGTGTACTCGTTCTCCGGATCGATGACCAGAACCTCGATCCCGTCGTAGAGCTGTCGCAGGATCTGCAACTTGGTGAAGTAGCTCTTGCCGGCCCCCGACCGGGCGAGGACGACCTGGTTGTAGTTGTCGAGCCCGAACCGGTCGATGAATACGAGCCCACCCGTGGTCGCGTTCCGGCCGAACAAGACTCCGGAGCGTCCCTCGATCTCCGCGTTGGCGAACGGAAATGCGGCCGCAAGCGCGCGAGTGTCGAACGTCCGCCGCAACTTCAGCAGGTCCAAACCAAGAGGAAGAGTGGTCAACCATCCTTCGACCGCGCGGAACGTTGTAGCGCGAACGTCGAGCAGCATCGACGCACAGAGCGAGCGGACTCGGTTCACCTCAGTTGCGAGGGAGGCTTCGTCTGGAGCGTGAACCGTTACATACAGCCCCACCCGGAACAGCCGGCTCTCACCGCGAGCGATGGCTGACCCCAGATCGGCGGCGTCCTCGCTGGCGACCGCGAGCTCGGGATCGGCGAGTCGATCGCGCTTGGCGTCGATGCGCCGCGACGACTCTAGGCGAGCGAGCTGGCGACGCAAATGGCGCGCAGCTTCCTCGTTGGGTACCGGCTCGATGTGAAGGGCGACATCGATGGCGCCCGGATAGGACGCGAGCGGCGTCATCCAACCCGGACCAACTTCGCGTGGAAAGCCGGTGACCGCGAACGTCTCGCACCACGTGTCAGCGGCGCGCAGACGTCGCGGGAAGGCCTCGATGGAATCCGGACCGATGAGACCGGACGGACGACTCTGCGTGTCAACGCGACGGAGGCTCCGCATCCTCACACCACTCCCTCGACCGGCTCGTCGGAGAACAAGCCTTGCTTGTGCCTCGGAGACTCCGGGTCACATGCACGCACCAAGGCACGGCCGGCTTCGCTTGCGTCCAACGGATCGAGTTGGATCCCGAGTCCCCGCAGGAGGGCAGCGGTCGTTTCAACTCGATGACGCAGGACGCCAACGGCGGCATCGTCTTGCACAGAAGACGATCCACGGAAGCACACGAATATTTGTCGCGACAGCACATCTCGGCGCGCGCCCAGCGATCGGAGATATTGGGCGTGTTGTTTGGCCGCGGACTCCAACGCAACATGCGGCAACGTCATGGATCCGGCTTCGATCCTGGTCGCGATCGAGTCGACATCCGCGCGATCTGAGCGAACCAGGACCAGCACCGGGCCATCGAGCGCGTTGAGCAGACGGCCGAAGCCATCGATCAGTGCCGTTTGCTCCACATCGCTGCGGAGTTCGAAGTTCACCGACGACGCGCGGCAGACGATCGCAGCTCCCAATTCCCCAAGATCGAGCGCGCCGGCATCACCGACACCCTCGAAAGGAAGCTCGATAGCGCCGAGTCGTTCCGAGCTGCCTGCGATCCAGGCGGGCGCAGTCGTCAACCCTTCGGGCGCTAGTACGCGACGGCGCGGTGTTCGGAGGTACCGCCATCCGGACGCAGCGATGCGCTCGAAGAACGAGCCTTCGACCTTGACGGTGGCCCAGACAACGCCGACGGCGGCGAGCGGCGCGGCGATCACTCCGAAGACGAACGGCGGGATAAGTCGCCCGAGCGAACTCCAAAGCGCGAACAACACGAGGGCGTCCGCGCCGAGGATCACGACCTGGCGAGCCGTGAAGCTGCCGACGACGCGGTCGGCCATGTCGATGTCTGCAGGAACGCGAGCGTTCATGCCGCCACCGCCTTCGTCGCAGCAGTCGCCGCGGCCTTACCGGTTCGCTTCGCCTGCGCCCACGCGCGGTTCCCCCCACCGGACAGCGCGATGTTCAAGGCCCAGAACGGGATCTTGTAGAGCATGTAGAGCAGGCACCCGATCACGAGCAGATCGATCAGGCCGCTTCCGACCGGCAGACCAAGCACGCCGCCGCCGGTGAGAAAGATCCGGAATGCAGCAGCAAGGAGCATCGACTGTATGACCGGGGCGACCAGGAACGCCGCTGTCGCCCGCCACCACGTCCGCGCCATGCCTTCGGACTGCGGTAGAGCGTGGCCGGCAAGCATGAGTGGTGCACCGGTCGCAAGAAGGACGAGCGCCGCGATGCGCACGACGTAGGAGATCACGACGAGGATCCCAAGAACGACGATAGCAAGAGCGAACAGAGCCATGAAAGGATTGGCAAGGGCTGCGGCACCGATGGAAGCGCTCATCCGCGACGACGCGTCGGCGGGATCGAATGCAGCGCCCAGCATCGCGCGAGACAGCGCGTTCGAGAAGGTGATCATCTGCGACAGCGCGAGCATGCTCACGTTGGCGGCGCCCGTCGCGAGCAGCAGGCGAGGAAGCAGCTCCTTGGCGGTTAGTTGGGACGAGAAACCGCCACCCCCGCTGATGACGATCCCTGCACCGGCCAGCACGAAGAGCAAGAGCGTCGCATCGGCGATCCCCAGTGAGAATCGCCAGAGCTCTCCGACACGCGGGTTCGCGGGGAGCATCGGCGTCGCGAAGACGGTTCGTCCGACGAGGTCAAACACGGGCCGCACGGCTGAGGTGACGAGGTCCGAGAACCAGTTGCTGATCGCGTAGCGCACGCGCCCGACGACGTCCCAGAATGGTGGCTTCTCCGGCTGCGCCGGTTCGGCTGAGGGGCTTTCGGACGGCGACGCGCTCGGCGTCGCTGTCGGCGACGGCGATGGCGTCTGCGCACGCGCGACGGCGTGCGGCGCGAAGCAGACGAGCACGACGGCAAGCACGGCGATCAACGCGCGCGCCTTCATGCGCCGATGATTCCCTTGGCGATCGATACGACGACCGGCGCAAGGAGCGCAAGACCGAGTCCGATGACCGCGGACTTCGCCGCGCCCTTCGCCTTCTCAACACCCGACGGGTCGCCGCCGGCCATGACGTAGCGGATGCCGGCGTAGGTCAACATCGCGATCGCCAGCGCTGCCAGCACACCGACGAGTGCGTTGCGCACACCGTCGAGGATCTGCACGATGCGCTGCATCCCTGGATCTGCTGCGAGTACCGTGAACATTGCTTCCTCCTTCCATCGCGTTGTCATTTGGACCGGGCGCCGGAGCGAGAGCCTTGCGGCATCACCTCCTTTCGGCCGACGGCTGCTTTGCCGCTGTGGAGGGTCTCTCGTCCGGCGTCCGGCACTCACACAAAAGGTCCATCGAAGCGGCGAACCTTGACAGCGAAGGCACGACTTTCGACTTCAGAGATCCTTCAGGCGCTGGTCGCGCGAAGGCTTCAGGAATCCTTCAGCCACGCAGCGACGCGCTGGCGCGCGCGGTGACGGACCTGTTGTGCCGCCGGAAGACTGAGGTGGTAACGCGCCGCCATCTCGGAGATCGTGTCGCGCGTGGCGAAGAGAAGCTGCGCCCCCGCCGTGTCGATCACGCCATTGGCAACGGCCTTGTCGATTCGGTCGTCGACGGCTTCCTCTACAAGATTTCGCTTCGTCGGTTCCTCGACGATCTCGTCGTTGCTGCAATGTGATCGTCTGCGCATCGCACGGATGGCATGGCGTCGCGCTCCCATGAGAAGCGCACGAGCGACGAACCGCGAGTCCTTCTTGACCTTCGTCGCGGCGTGCCAGAAGCCGGCGAGCAACTCCGCGGCGAGATCCTCCTCTTCCATCTTGGTGCGGGGGCGAAGCTCGGTGAGCAAGCGGCTCAAACCCGGGATGAAGAGCCAGCAGAGCAACGTGGCTGCATGATCGTCGGGTTGGGACGTGGCCGCCAGACAAAGGCACCTGTGGATGTCATCCTTCTGAGCTCGCGAGCCAGGATTGTCTGGATCGCGACAGATGCGGATGAGTTCGCCCAGGTCGGTGGGGCCGGCCGCGTGCGTTCGCCATGTCGGGAACGCCCGCCGGAGGACTCCCGAGTCCAGCAAGATTTCGAACGACTGGTCGATCCAAGCCCATGCTTCCATGAGCAGAGCTTTGCTCGCCGGCCTGAAGTTTTTCTGCAGTAAGCAGGCAAGACGTGTTCCAGGCGAAATCCTTCAGAGAAACTTCAGGTCGCTTCGCTGAAGAATCCCTGAACTCCCGCTCAACATGGACTTCCCAAAGTGTTGGGGGCGGGGTGATAATCCGGGACGAATCGATCTTCAGGTTGCCAAGCGGATGACCCCCGTCCCGTCGCCGGCAACCGAGCCTCGCGTCGTCGAGGGTCGGGAATCCCTGTCCGCCAACCGCCCGGTCCTCTTCGTCTGTCCGAGCGCCTCCATGGGCGGCGAACTCGTCGGCGCCTTCCAGTCGCTGGGTCTGCCGGCGGCCATGGCGACGAACGCAAGGGACGCGCTGTACTGGGTGCGAGAGCTCCTGCCCGCCATCAGCGTGATCGACCTCCGTGCTGAGGGCGCCCGAATCCTGATCCCCGAACTTCGCAAGCAACAGCGCGAAGTTATTGCGCTGAGCGATGACGCGCGATCGCGCACCGAAGCTCTAGAAGAAGGTTGCGTCGAGTCGCATCACGTCTCGGACGGGCCGTCAGAGATCGCAAGACATGTGGCATCGCTTATACGGTCGCGCGATCTACGCCGAGTCGGACACATCACCGCCGGGCCGCTCATGGTCGACCTGGCTGCTGGTCGGTTGGTTTTCGAGGGCGTCGATGTTTCCGCGTCGCCGCTGATGCTAAAGCTTGCTGCGCACCTTGCGGCAC
>JBHELL010000040.1:0-7746 GCA_046263075.1 Actinomycetota bacterium
CCTCGACCGCCAAGGCAACATGATCGGGATCGTGAACGCGGCGCCCGCCGGTTCCACCTCACCAACCGGGCCGACGAAAGGTTCCGGCGCTCCGCTCGCGTGGTTCGAGATCGCATCGGCGGATCCGAAAGATGCGCGCGCGTTCTACACGGACCTCTTCGGCTGGAAGGTCCGCAGCGAGACCGAAGGCGACTACACCTACTACGAGCTCGACATCGATCCGGCGGGGACGCAGGGTGCGATCTCCTCGACGCAAGATGGAACCCCGCGCATCAACCTGTGGGCGGGCGTGAACGACCTCGAGGAGCGACTCAAGAAAGCCGAGAAGCTCGGTGGAAAGGTCGTCATGCAGCCGATGAAGGTGAACGACCACCTCACGGTGGCCGGGTTCATCGACCCGGCAGGGAACTTCTTCGGCCTGTACAACGGCATGTAGGCGTCGAGCAAAACGGAAGGGCCCGGCGATCGCCGGGCCCTTCGCGCGTCGAAAGCTAGGCTTGCTTGGTCTCCCAGAAGATCTTGTCGACGTCCGCGATGAGGTTGAGCAGCTTCTCGCCTTGCTTCGGGTCTTGCGACTTCTTCGCGAGCCCCGCTTCTTTGGTCGCGTCCCAGAACAGCTGGTGCAGGTTCGGATACTTCTCGACGTGGGGTGGCTTGAAGTAGTCGGTCCACAACACCCACAAGTGGTGCTTGACCATGTCCGCGCGTTGCTCCTTGATGCTGACGCAACGACCCTTGTAGTCCTCGACGGTCTCACCCGCGCTCTTGAACTTGTCCGGGTTCTGGTATCGCTCCTGGATCGCCTTGACGGATTCAGCTTCGATCTTTGCTTGTGCGGGGTCGTACACGCCGCATGGGAGATCGCAGTGTGCGTGCACGACGCGCCGTGGTCGGATCCACGACATCGGTGTCCCTCCTTCGATCGGGTCCTACCCGTGCGCGCGCCGGCGATAGCATCGGTGCGTGCGGCGAGCGCTCCTCTGGTCGGCGATGCTAACCCTGGCTTTCGCGGTCGCGCGAACCATGCGCAAGTGGTTCCCCGTTCGCGTCGTCGGTGAAAGCATGGCGCCGTCGATCCTTCCCGGCGACCTTCTCGCCGTCCGGCCGTGTAGGAGGGGCGAACCCGCGCGCGGCGACGTCGTCGTCGTCCGGCTCGGCGAGATGGAAGTAGTGAAGCGATCCGTGTCGGCGCCACTCGACGTCGAGCTGCTGGACGATCACCTCTGGCTCGAGGGTGACGCCGCCGCGCGATCGACCGACAGCAGGCACACAGGACCCGTCCATCGCGACGCGGTGCAAGGGATCGTGGTTGCTCGCTACTGGCCGCCGTCGCGCGCGCGGCTCTTCATCCGGTAGCGATGGTCAGCGCGGGATCGCGAGCTGCGAGCTCGACAGGTATCCGGCCGCGAGCTCACGCGAGTGCTCGATCAAGTCCGCGCTGTGCGAGGGGTCGTCGAAACGAAGGACGCCGGGTTCGAACATCGGGAGCACGTGGATCTCGGCCGCGTGCGAGTAGCGCGTCATGTCGATGTCGACGCGAACGCCCCGTGAATGCGCCACCGCTGCCATCAACACGTCGAGCGGCCTGCGGATCGGGTGCTCGCCGGATCGGATGCTCCCGCAGCGAAGCACGTAGATCTTCGTCGCGCCGAGCTCAACGGCGCGCGATATCGGTACGTTGTTCAAGACGCCCCCGTCGACGAGCAGCTCGCCGTCGATCTGCACCGGCGGGAAGATGCCGGGCAGCGCGGTCGACGCGAGAAGGGCCGGCTCCAGCGCGCCGTCGTCGAACCACATCTCGGCGCCGGTCCGGAGGTTCGCTGCGACGACGGACATCGGCAGGGCCAAGTCTTCGAACCGTGTCGCAGGCACGCGCGAGATGAGCCCGCGGATACCGCTGTTGGAGTACAAGTGGTCGCCTTTGCGGACGAAGTGCCAGGCGCGCTGCATCCACGTTCCGGGGAAGATGTCGTCCGCGCGGAGACCGAGCCAGGTCTCGCGCAGAAGGTCGAGCCCTTCGCGGTTCGGGCGAAACGCGATCATGCTCGCATTGAGCGCACCGACGCTCGCACCGACGAGGAGGTCCGGCGTGATGCCGGCATCGAAAAGCGCTTCTATCTGTCCGACCTGGAGCGCGCCGAGGACGCCGCCACCGCCGAGAACGAATGCCGTCCGTTCCCGCCTGGGGCGCTTCGTGACGCCTCGTACGTATCCCGTCAGACCCACGTCGGTCTCCTGTTGCCGCTACCTCGTATAACGACCATCGGCCAAGAATCTCTTCAAGGTGATACCCACAGTTTGGGGGGTTTTCCCGGTCCCCCTTGCCTAGCCCCTGCTGGCCCCCGGTGTCATCCGGCCACGGACGGGTCCGACGGCGACGGAAGAAGCCGCTCCACCATCCAGGAGCCGTCCTCGTCGTAGCCGAGCCGCACGCGCGCGCCTTCGACGCGAACCACGAACACCCGCGTCCGCTTGCCACCCTCCTCGACGACCGCGCGCCACTCGATCTCCTCGATCTGCATCTCCTTGCCTCCGGACACGATCGCGCGCGGCTCTTCATCAGCTCGGTAGCCCGAGTGCGCGCGCACGGTCACGAACTCACCCGGCTGAAGACCCCCGGCACCTTTCGACCCTCGTCTCTTCCACATCGGTCCTCCTCTCTCCCACGACCAGAACGCGAACGCCCCGAGCACGAACACGAATGCTGCCCCGGCGATACACGCACGCGTCGATGCTCCGCGCCCGAATGCGATCGCGACCGCACCGACCCCGGCGACGCGCGCGATGTTGAAGATCATGTCGTACGCCGCGAACGCGCGGCCGCGCACGATGTCCGGCATCTCCTCTTGCACGATCGTGTCGACGGGGATCTTGCAGAAGGCGTACGAGATCCCCATGAACCACGCCGAAACCGTCAGGATCGACTTCGAGAGCAAGCCGGCGCCGATCGCCGTGCCGGCCGCTCCGATCGCGAAACCGATCGGGACGAGCAGGTCGTGGCGCAGCCTCCGCGCGGCGAACGGCACGAGGAAGACCCCGATGCCGATCCCAACTGCAAGAAGTGCGAGGAGGCTCGTCGCTGCGTCGACCTTCAGTCGCAGCACGTGGATGATGAAATACGTGAGCACACCCGCCATCGCGCCGACGAGCAGCTGCACCAACGTGATCGCAGCCATGCCGTAGCGCACGCGCGCCGACATTCCCATCGCGCGCGCCCCCTCGCCGAGATCCCGAAGGACCGCACGCAGATCCTCGTGAACGGGGCTCAGCGCGCGCCCCTCGGCCTCGTGCACGGGGATCGCGCGAGACAGGATCGCGGCGAGAGCGAACGCCGCGGCCGAGATCAATGCCGCCGTTTGGCCGCTGAACGCCGCGGAAAGCGCAGATCCTGCGCCGAGCCCCAGCACGTTCGCGACGGAGCCGGCCGTCGTCATCGCGGAATTGGCGACGAGGAGGTCGTCTTGCGGCACGAGCGACGGCAGCACCGCAGACGCCGTCGCGAGGAAGAAACGGTTCGCCGAAAGCACGACGAGGGTGTCGATGTAGAACGGGGCGCTGTGCGTGCCGGCGAGTGCTGCGATCGGCAGTAGTGCCGCGACGGCGGCTCGGGATAGCGGAACGACCGTGAGGATCTTCCGGCGGCTCCACCGGTCGATGAACACGCCGACGAATGGACCGATGATGCTGAATGGGATCAGGGTCGCTGCAGTCAACGTGAACAGGCCGGCAGCCGGATTGGCGCCCGGGTGCTGGAACAGCAATACCGAAGCGGCGGAAACTTGGAAGACCCCGTCGCCGAACTGCGACACCGTGCGCGCGGTGAGAAGGTTGCGGAAGCCGCGCGAAGACGCGACCTCGCGCATGCGCGCGATCGCGGTGCGGCGGTCGACGCCGGTTCCGTCCGAGCCGTTGGACCCGGACGAGCCCTTCATTGGATTACCGCGTGTGCTGCGCGAGCTCCGCAGAGCCGAGGTCGATGTGTCCGTTCGACGACGGCTCGCCGCCGGCGATGAAGCCTTCGACCAGCTGGCGCGCGATGTCGTCCGGATACTGCACCGGCGGCGACTTCATGAAGTACGCAGCAGGACCGATGAGTGGTCCGCCGATCCCACGGTCGAGCGCCAGCTTGGCCATCCTGACGGCGTCGATAACGATCCCTGCCGAGTTCGGCGAGTCCCACACCTCGAGCTTCATGTCGAGCGTCAACGGAACGTCCCCGAAGGCTTTGCCCTCGATGCGGATGTGCGCCCACTTGCGGTCCTCGAGCCACGGCACGTGATCGGAAGGCCCGATGTGGATCTGGTCCTTCGGCACGTCGCGCACCATGTTGGAGGTCACGGCCTGCGTCTTCGAGATCTTCTTCGAAACGAGGCGCTCACGCTCGAGCATGTTCATGAAGTCCATGTTCCCGCCGAAGTTCAGCTGGTAGGTCCGCTCGACCTTCACGCCGCGGTCTTCGAATAGCTTCGCGAGCGTCCGGTGCACGATCGTCGAGCCGACCTGACTCTTGATGTCGTCGCCGATGATCGGGACGCCGGCGAAACGGAACTTGTCTGCCCACTCCGGCGTCGAAGCGATGAACACCGGGATGCAGTTGACGAACGCGACGCCGGCGGTGAGTGCTGCCTCAGCGTAGAAACGGACCGCCTTCTCGCTGCCGACGGGCAGGTAGCACACGAGCACATCTGCCTTCGCCTCGCGTAATGCGGCGGCGACGTCGACCGGCTCGGCGGGGGATTCCGTGATCACTTCTCGGTAGTAGACGCCGATACCGTCGAGCGTCGGTCCGCGCTGGACTTCGACGTCGAGCGGGGGAACGTCCGCGAACTTGATCGTGTTGTTCGGTTCGGCTGCGATGGCTTCGGAAAGGTCACGCCCAACCTTCTTCGCGTCGACGTCGAAGGCTGCCACGAATTCGATGTCACGAACGTGGTATCCGCCGAGATCGACGTGCATCAGGCCCGGAACGTCATCCGACGCGTCGGCGTCGCGGTAGTACTGGACGCCTTGCACGAGCGATGACGCGCAGTTGCCGACGCCTGCTATCGCTACTCGCACCTTCCTGTCTCTGTTCGCCATGCGGCCTCCTAAGCGTTTCGCTCTGCCTCGAGCATCCGGTCGAGCCAGAGGATCTCGTGCTCTGTGTTGTTCGTCTCTTGCTGCATCAGCTCGAGCGAGTACGCGTCCATCCGCTCGCGCAACGTCTTCAGCGACTCGGAGATCTTCGCGAGCTTGTCGAGCAGGTAGCCTCGGCGGCGTTCGAGCAAGCGGCGCCGTGTTTCGGGCCGCGTATACCGGAAGAACGCGAGGCGTAGCATGAAGTTCTCGCGATCCTCCGCGGCCGAGGGGCTCGACTGCTCGATCAGTCGCTCGAAGAGCTCCTCACCTTTCGAGGTGATCCGGTAGACGTTGATCTTCCGGCGCACCTCGCCCTTCGGGTACTCCATCTCGACGGCTTCGGCCTTCATCAGTCGCTTCAGCGAGGGGTAGAGGCCGCCGTAGGAGAATGAACGCATGTGGCCGAGCCGCTCGGCCAGAGCTTTCTTCAGCTCATAGCCGTACATGGGCTTCTCCTTGAGGAGACCCAGCACCGCCAGCTCGAGCACGTTCAGCCCTTCTACCTATGACCGTCCGATATATCGCAGCGATATATCGCACGTTCATTCTGGCCTCCGGTCCCGATGCTGTCAAACACCGTGGAACGGCTGGTCCGAGGGGGAAGGTTGGACCGCGGCGCGTACAATGGGCGCCCGATGTCGACGGTGGACTACCGGATGGCCAGGAGAGCTCTGCTCCGGGATCTCGCGCGCGGCCGGGTGTCCCGGCTCGACGTCTGCGACGCCCATCCAGAGCTGATCCGAGCGGCTCGCTTCATCGGCGAGGAGCTCGAGGACGTCTGCCCGGTCTGCGAGGAGGCGCCCTTGCGCGCCGTCTTCTACACCTACGGAGGCGAGCTGCGAGGACGGGAGAACGGACGCGTCAGGCGCATGCAGGATCTCGCGGAGCTTCGCAGCGCCGTCGGCGACTTCGTTTGCTACGTCGTCGAGGTGTGCACGGAGTGCCAATGGAACCACCTCGTGCGTAGTTTCGCCGCAGGACGGCGCCACGCGGGCTGACGGCCGCGGAGGTCCGGCTTCCCAACCTTCATCGCGGTAGCCTTCGGGCGATGATCAACCCGCGCGCGGCAGCATCGCTCGGCGTTGCAAGCCTCGTCGGTGCAACATCGCTCCTCGTCGGCTCTATGGACGGTTCCGTCGTGCTCGTGCTCGTGCTCGTGCTCGCCGCGCGCGCAGGGGCCCTCGCGGCGAGCCCGCAGGAGCCGCGCGCGCAGCTCGCGCTCGCGCGTCAGTCGGCGCTCGTGCCGGCGTGGGCGGGCGTTGCGATCGCGGCGATGGTGCGCGCAGGCTCGGCGCAGATCCCCGATCTTCGTGGTGCGAACGCGGTCGCCGGACTCGCGATAGCGCGCGGCCCCGTGCTTCTCGTCGTCGCGGCGTGGGCTGGTGTTGTCGCGGCGCTGCTCGCGTTGATCGGGTCGGAGGTCGGCGCCTCGTTCGGCGGCCTGACGGCGGCGACGGGCTCGGCGGGAGTGCTCGAGGTCCTCGCGCTCGTCGCGCAAGCGGCTTTCGTGATCACGTTGTTCGCCGGCCCCCAGATCCGGGGTCTCAGCGACATCGGGCCGTGGATCGTCGGTGCGGCGGCGGTGGCCGAGGCGCTGTGGTTCGGGCGCCGGTTCGGCGCCCGCGCGTGGGTCCCGCGTGCAGCAACGGCGTTCGCCGTGGTCGCCGTCGCGTGCGCGCTCGCCGGAGGTCGTCTGTGATCCAGCTGCTGCTCATCCCGATCGTCGCGCCTGCGGTCGCCGCGCTCGCGTGTCTCGTGATCGCCGACACGGCGCCCGGCCGGGCGTCCGCACGATGGACCGCGATCGTCGGCTTCGAAGCTGCGATCGGGACGAGCATCGGCGCGCTCGTCCGCGCGATCCATTCCGGCTCGTTCGGTCGAGCCGGTTTCGCCGGCGAGCCGTGGCGGATCGGTTTGTCCCTCGCGGTGCTGGTCGTCACGGTCGCCGGGATCGTTCCTCGTCCGCGCGCGCCGCGCGAGACGGCGGCGATACTCGCGGCCGCGTCCGCCGGCGCGGCCATGCCGCTCGCCTACCACGCCGCGTCGGCGTCCGCCTTCGTCTTCGCCTCCGTCGCCGGTGCACTCGGGCTCGTCGTACTGCGCCCCGGTGCGTCGGCCCGCGCGGTGGCGATGTTCGCGGCAGCGTCGGTGGGGTTGTCGGCCGCGCTCTTCTTCCTCTCACGCTCGAGCTCGACGGTCCCGCTGATCGCGCACGGAGCGGCCGGCGCCGTCTTTGTCGCCGTCGTCGCGGTTCTCGGCGGCGTCGTTCCAAGCACGGTGGACGCCCGCGACGCCGACCCTCTCTTCGGAACGGTCGCCCTAGGCGTGTTCCGGGTGGAGGCGGTCGCGGTCGCCGTGTGGATCGGGTTGTCGCGCGGAGTCCCTGCGCAGTCGCTGATGATCGGTGGGGCGGTCGCGGCGATGATCCATGCACGCCGAGCCGCGCGCACAGCATCGGCTCCATCCGCACTTGCCGCGCTCACGGGACTCGTTTTCGCAGCGATCGGCTCCGGCTCTGCGGCCGCGCGCGACGGTGCCGTGCTCCTTGCCGCAGGGCTCTTCCTCGCGACGGTCCTGCTCCTCCGCGGGCGCGCGCAAGACGCCGGCGCGCCCGAGGAGGAGCAGGAC
>JBHELL010000041.1:0-6953 GCA_046263075.1 Actinomycetota bacterium
CAGACCGTGGGAGGGAGGAAGGGGGGGCTTGCGTCGCCGGCTTTCTCCAGGGTTCGTGATCTTTATGCGAGTGCTGTCTGGAGCTCCCGAACGTCGGCCGTGTCGAGCATCCCGAAGAGTGCTCTGTCACGGACTCTGTAGCAGTGCGTGCGGCTCAGCGAAAGCTTCTCGCAGATCGCACGCACCGGAAGGTCCAGCACGTACCACATCATCAACACCGCTCGTTCGCGCTCATCGAGTGCTGCGAGTCGGTGCAGCAATTCCGTACGCTCGTTCAGGCTATCGAGGAAACCGCGGCGGAACGGATCTGCATCGACATCCGTCGTCTTGCGCGATGCGATCAGCACCGAGCTCGACTTCGGGTGGTAGTAGTCGCGATAGGCCTTGAGAGCCTTCACCACTTGATCGACCGATCCGAACATGGCCCGCTCTTTTCCTCGTCGTCCTGCTTCGCCACCGAAAACGACGCCTCACCGTGCGTTGTTGCAGGTCCTTCAGCACTTTTTATGAGGTGCAAAGTGACGAGCGAGGAACGAGTACGCGAATCGGGCGCACTATTTCGTCCACGATTCCGGACGAAACCAGACAGGTGTTACGCGCTTGCGATCGTGCCGGGACGCTGCGGCTGCTGCGCCGGCTGGTCCACATCCGGAACGACATCGCGAAGGGCTTCCCAGACCGCACTTGCGAGGAACCGGCGGTGGCCGCCGAGCGTGCGGATGTATGGAAGCTTGCCTGCGTCGGCCCAACAACGGACGGCGCGGTGCGACACACGGAACAGCATGGCGACCTCACCTGTCGTGAGGAGCGCGTCCTCGCGGCGGTAGCCGTTCTGCATCGCGATGGCCTGACGGCGCAGGCGCTCGATGAGACGCTCACGCGTCCCTGAAGTGTACGGGGTCTTCCCCATGAGGGATCCCGTCCTTTCTGCTCCTCTGAGAGGAGCTGTCGCGCTCGCCGTCGGGCGAGCGATGGTGTGCGCGCGGCGTCGTTTCCGCACGCTGCCCCTCGGCGGATCCGAGGGGGGCTTTGTGGTTCCTGTCACGATCCGTGGTACGCGAAAGGCCGGCTCGGCGGCCGGCCTTCGTGGTCTTCCTACGCAAAACGCCCGCACGGTGGCGGGCGTCGGCTGGTTCGTTTCTTCACACTGGTTGTGTTGTACTAGTTAAAGGCCTTGACAGTCCCACGTCAATGGGTTCCACGTAACTTTTTTCTTCGCGTATGCGGACACTCTCGGACACTCCGGTAGCGCGAGGACTATAACTTTCGGGCTTCACGGTACTTCAACGACGCAGGCCAGCGCGCGTCGACTAGTCCGTACGGGTCACCGGGCTCCGCTCGCGAATGACCCGCGAATCACCCGACCGGGTCATGAGTTTTTCGCGTGGCATGTCGTTTCTTGCACCGAGGAACGAGGAGGGACGACAGATGACCCGGAGCGCGGAACACGCGATCGCAACGTGGCAGGAGACGCAGAAGCGTCGAGCCGCCAGCGCGTTCGCCGATCGTGTTGCCGACGGGCTTACGGCTTCGGGCGGGATCGTTCTCGTCAACGCGATGTGCGGGTTGGGAATCGGTCTCCCGACCGGACGCATCGGCGTGACACTTGGAGGCTCGGTTCTCGCCGGCGGGCTCGCACTGATCATGCGCGCGCGCCGCACCCACAAGCCGGTGCCCCGCCCCGTCTTCTCGGCGGTCGCACGGCAGCAGGCATACGGGATCGTCCGCGCGGACGCCACCCACGCGGCATAACTCGAAACAAATACAACTGAATAGAAACCCCCATCAGGAACGGGCCCTTCGGACGCGAGGGGCCTGTTCTGCTTTCCGGCCCGCGGCGCCGAGCATGCAGCTTGCTCCCGGCCCAACTCCAGCGCGCGCGAGCCCAAACGCTGCAAGGTGATCTCGGTCGAGCACCCGGTCTCGCGTTCGATCGACCCGGTCGCTGAGGAGCCGGCGCGCACGGCACACACGATTCCCGTGCAGACGGTCCGAGGCCGCAAGGTGCCGGACAGAACGGCTACCACATCCGAATCGGTGCAGGACGAGGCAGCGACGCGGATGCGATCGAAGCGCGCGTGCGACCTCATCGAGCCGCTTTGGACCTTCGAGAGGAGATCATCGGCGGTGCAAACACGATGAGATCGGGGCGCGACAACAACCCCTTGAAACAAGGGTTTCTGAAACGATTCAGAGATATCTTGAAAGTGTTCGAACCGTGCACACCGGACGCGGAGAACGAACACAGCCGCCCACGGACCGCGCGCGCAGCACCAAAACCCGAGCGCGAAGTAAAGGAAAACTTTCAGCCGGACGCGGGCACGTCCAGTTGCGCGCGGAACCACTCGATGGTCTTGACGAGGCCATCGCGCACGTCCGTGACCGGCTCCCAGCCGAGCAGCGCGCGCGCGCGCGATATGTCGGGGCGTCGAACCGTGGGATCGTCGACCGGACGATCTGTGTAGACGATCTCGGACGAAGAGTCGCACAACGACCGGACGAGCGACGCCAGGTCGAGGACCGACATCTCGTTGGGGTTGCCGATGTTCACCGGCTCATGAACGGACGACTCGAGCAGAGCGACGATGCCTTCGACCAAGTCGTCGATGTACGTGAACGAGCGCGTCTGGGTACCCTCGCCGTGGACCGTCATCGGCTCGCCGCGCAATGCCTTCCCGATGAAGTTCGGTATCACCCGGCCGTCCTTCGGCCTCATACGAGGCCCGTACGTGTTGAAGATGCGTACGATCCGGCTGTCGATCCCGTGCGTGCGGTGGTACGCCATCACCATCGCTTCCGCGTAACGCTTCGCCTCGTCGTAGACCCCGCGCGGCCCGATGGGGTTGACGTTGCCCCAGTAGCTCTCCGGCTGCGGGTTCACCAGCGGGTCGCCATACACCTCTGAGGTCGACGCTAAGACGTAGCGCGCGCCTTTGGCCATCGCGAGTCCCAACGTATGCCACGTGCCGAGCGCGCCTACCTTGAGCGTCTGTATCGGGAACTCGAGGTAGTCGACGGGCGACGCCGGCGACGCGAAATGCAGGACGGCGTCGACCGGCTCGGGCAAGAAGAGCGGGAGCGAGATGTTGTGCTCGAGGAAGCGGAACGACGGGTGCTCGCTCAGCGACCAGACGTGCGCGCGCTTGCCGGTGATCAAGTTGTCGACGCAGAGCACCGTGTGTCCGTCGCGCAACAAGCGCTCGCAGAGGTGCGAGCCGACGAAGCCGGCTCCGCCCGTCACGACTATGTGCATGGAACTGCGAGCATACCGAGCCCGGACGTGCAGAACGGGCGGATCGACAGATCCGCCCGTCTGCGTGGGGTGTCTTCTACGAAGTTGCTCCGATGGCCCGGTAGGAGGACAGCGTGGCCTTCGTCGGGTTGCCGTACGCGATGCCGAACGCGTGGAACACGCCGCGTCCGTCCATCCAGTACCCCGAGTCGGACGCGATCAGCACGATCGCCTTCGCCTGCGCGGTCGAGCTGATGCCGGTCGACGTCCGCGACGGCGCTCCGCCGAACGGATAGATGCGGCCCGCGTTGTCGAGCACCCAGCCACTCGTCGCCGTGCGCATGACGAACGCGGTAGCGCGCGCGCTGCTGAGCGTGGTGAACGAAGGCCGTGCCGGCAACCCCGCCGAGCCGACGGAGAACGGGTTGAGCCGGCCGTAGGCGTCGAGGACGTACCCGCCGTCGGAGTTACGAAGCACGATCGCGCGCGCGAGGTTCGACGTGAACGTCTTGCTCGGATGCGCGGCCGGTGCACCGCCGAACGGATGGATCTTGCCGTAGATGTCGAGGACGTAGCCGCTGGTCGATGTCCGCAGGACGATGCCGTTGGCGATGTTCGACCGCAGGTCGGTCGCCGACGGACGAGCCGGGATCGCGTTGGTGCCGGTCGAGAAGCTGTAGACCAGGCCGCGGCTCGACACGACGTAACCCGCTGTGCCGTCGGGCCGCAGGACGACGCCCGTGATGCGCGTGCCGGTCGGCAACGATGCACGATGAGTCGACGGGTTCGCCGAGCCGTACGAGACCAGGTTGCCGTACCAGTCCGAGACGTAGCCGTCCACTCCGCGCGCGAACCGGCCGCTCGTGACCGTCGTCGACTTGCCCGTCGCGTCGATGGCCGTGATGCGGATGCGGTTATAGAAACCGCCGCCGGCGGGGACGTTCCATGTTTCCTGTCCGTCGTTGTCGTGCGCGTACGTTCCACCGTTGATGGCGTTCCAGTGGGCGCCGTCGTCTGTCGAGTACTGGATCGTGATCGGGCTCGACGCTTGATCGATCGTCGCGTCGGTCGCGTTCCAATGGATCGTCGTGGCCCCGCCGACGAACGACGGCGTCGGCACGCTGACGACCGGTGGCTGCGAGTCGATCGCGAAGGGGCTCGACGCTGCGTAGCCCTTGTTGCCGTTCTGATCGATCGTCGCCGAGCGAACGATTGCTTGTGCCGCGTCGATCGACGGAACGGTCCAGTCGTAGGAGCCGCTCAAGGCCTGTCCGCTTGCGATGACCGCGTACTGCGCGCCGTTGTCCGTCGAATACTCGAGCACCACGGAGCTGAAGTCGGTCGGCGTGCTGTCGCCCGACCACGCGATCGTGAGATGCGTCCCGCCACCGACGATGTTGCCGCCGGTCGGTGAAGACTGCGTGTTCGCGATCGGCGTGTGATCGGCGGTGACGGTGAGGGTGGTCGCAGACACCGAGCAGTTGCCCGAGGCATCGCACAGCTGCAAGGACAGCGCGTGCTGTCCGTCCGCGATGGCGGCGACGAGATCGGCCGTGCTGGCGTAGTTGGTCGCCGCGGTCGCCGAGGTGTCCGACGAGCCCACCGTGCCGCTGAATGCACCCGGCGTCAGCGCTTGGCCGTCGACCAGGAGCTGCGCCTTGCCGTCCGTCGCTTCGCCGGTGATGAAGCTGCCGCTGAGGGAGAACGACCGTGTGAACATGTTGATCGTGTTGTCGGGGACGGTCTGGCCGGCTTCCTCCGTCGCAGCGAACGAGCCGAGAACCGGCGGGTTCGGGGCGACGGTGTCGATCGACGTGTTCAGCGTTCCCGGTACCTGCGCGTTCGCGACCTTGTCCTTCGCATCGGTCGCCGAGAGCGTGTACGGGCAGCCGACGCTTTGCGAGCAGTCCGTCGCGGAGACCGTGAACGTGCCTTCCCACTTCGTCGGATCCGCCGTGACGAAACCGTTCGTGTGGTTCGCGTCGGCCACCGCCGAGACGGGGATCGTCTTCTCGTTGCCGGTGAGCGAAACGGTCGGCGGCGTCGCCGTGTCCATAGATTCGGAGTATGTGATCGTCAGGTGCTTCAGACCTGCGTTCATCGGCGCGCCTTCGACGATGCTCATCGTCGAGACCGGCGCCGCTTGATCGAGGACCTGCGTCACACCCGAAACCGTCTGGGTTCCGCTCGCGTTGCCGGCTGCGTCGGCGACCGGCGTCGAGCCGGGCGTGAACGCGACGGGTGCAGCGGAAGTGCCCGGGACGTCGACGGTGAGGGCGATCATCTCGGGGTGTCCGTCGGGTTGGCTCGACGCGGTTGCGGCCAGACCGCCGACCGTGAAGTCACCTGCCGAGCCGTCCGACGCGAGAGGCTCGCTGTACGTGAGATCAACTTCGGTGATCGACCCGGTGTGGCCGGGATCGAGCTCTTTCGCGGAGATCACGCGCGGCGCCGCTGCGTCGACCACCGCCGGGGATCCAGGGATGACCTGGTTCGCGAGCGGCGATGCATCGACCGTCGCGTTCGCGAGCGTCTGCGTCGCATAGGCGATCGTCGGCATGACGGCCGTGTCGCCGTTGGCACCCTCCGGGAACACGATCGCTGCTTTGCGTGAGTTCGTGGCGTCGATGGTGATGTTCGTGATCGCCGAGCCGTTGATCGCCCAGCCGGCCGGATGCGCCACTGCGATCGGCTCGGAGAACGTGACTTCGAGCTTGTCGAGCTTGCCGTTCGTGTTCGCGTCGAGCGCGCGCGCGGCCGTGATGATCGGGCTCGCGCCGTCGGTCATGTCCAGATCGAACGATGCCATGCACGCCTGGTAGCCGCCCGTCGGGAGGTTCGCCTTGATGCCGGCGCCCGACGTTGCGGTGCACGATGCGGGCTTCGCATAGCTGACGTGCGGCGTGATGCCGGAGTCCCAGGACACGCCGATCGGCGTCTTGAAGTCCCAGTTGAATCTCTTGTCGTTCGCCGTGCCTGCGGTATCGATACCGTTGGACGAGCCCGCATCGTCGATACCAGACGCATCGAACGTCGCGACGACGCCGCCGAGCGACACGTGGATGTTCGACAGCTGATCCTTGACCGTCGAGTCGTCGATCGCCTGATCGAAGGCCAATTCCACGCCGTCGATGACGCCGTCGTGGTTCTTATCGATCGTCTTAGCGGTGGCGAGCGTCGCATCAACCGGATAGACGAGCTGCGCGGTGCTACGGACGTCCGCCGCGTTGTTCGCGAGGTCCGTGAGACCGGAGTTCTTGCCCGCGCTGGAGTCGATCCCGAGCTTGCACCACGGGTTCGCCACCGGGACCGCATAGAACTGGTTGCCGTTGCTCGGGGTCAGTGAATCAGCCGTCGCGAGCGTGACCGTCATCGTCGAGCCGCTGAAGCTGATCGCGCTCGTGCTGCTCGAGTTGCGCGGCTGCGGGAAGTTGAAGCCTGCCGTCGGCCAGGAGCCTTCGACGCAACCCGCCGCACCGGTCGAGTGCGTGAAAAGGATCGCGTTCTCGAGGCTCAACCACTTGTCGGTCGACGTCGACCCGCCGATGGTCATCGGTTCGGAGAAGCTCAGGTTGAGCCGATCCCCGTTGGCGTTGAAGAGGTTCGGCGAGCCAAGGTCCTTCGCGGTCGCCTTCACGAGGACGGGTGCGGCCTTATCGGTAGTGGGTTGCGACGGCAGCGTGAGCTCGTCGGCGCCGCCCTGGGCCTCGAGGGTGTTGGG
>JBHELL010000042.1:0-7069 GCA_046263075.1 Actinomycetota bacterium
CGCGATCCACACGTCGTCGGGCCGCGCGTATGCCGAGCCGCCGTACGCGCCGGACAAGTCGCGGATCGTCGAGTCTGCGCTCCCGTACACGCCGGAGAGATACCCGTACGAGTGGAACGTCTTCGTCCACGAGCTGAGGAACATCAGAACCGCGCGCGAGCATGTCGCGGTGCGGCGGTACGCTTCCATGTCGAAATAGATCGGGTTGCCGCTCGCGATCCCGAAGTGGCGAGCGCGAGCCACCGCGTCGGAGGCCGCGCGCGCGCCCTGGCTCGACGCCGAATGCGCATCGATCTTCGCGAGGCCGTGCTGGCCGACACATGGAGACTGCAAGCCGACGTAGATCGGGACGACGCTCCACCCCAGCCGCTCGATCCCCGTCATCCACGACGCGGATAGGTTGCCGTCGCCGCACGCGCGATTCGCACCGCCGAGATAGACGCCGACGCTCCGGTAAGGCGAGGCGAGCCATGCGCGCATCGCGCGTGCGGACGGCGCGGTGCACGCGTCGAAGCCGCGCATCGTCGGATAGCGGTAGGCAACCAGCGGGGCCCGCGACGGCTGCTCGGACGACGATGTGCTTACCGGCTGCGCCGGGAGCACGGGGATCGACGGCGTCGAGCCTCTGATGCTCGCGAGGATGTCGTTCGCGGTCGCGGCATCCGTTCCGTGCGTCACCGTCACGAGCGCGCGCGATACGGCGGTCACGAACGACCCCGAAACGCCGGCCGACGGGTCGTGATAGACGCCGATGCCGTTCAGCCTCGCGGGCTCGAGCATCGCGTGAGACAACGACCGGTCGTCGAGCGGCTCGACCTGAACGGCGTCCGTCTTACCGAGCGCGCGCGCGGGGCAGTCTTGCGACTCGCCGCCATGACCGAGGTACACCGCGTGAACGTCGAAGCGCACGCAACGCGCGGGGTCGGTGTCGAGATCGTAGACGGGCCAGCTTGCCGGCAGGCGCAGGTGGACACCGCCGAAGGAGATGGCACGCGACGTCGACGCATCCGCCGCCGGCAGCGCGAGTACGACGGCGCACCACGCAACGAGAACGATCGACCTGATCCGCGGGCTCACAGCACTCCTCCCCGGGCGAAAGGGTACCGAGGCGCGCGGCGCCTGACCATGGGCGCACGGAGGAACTTCCGGGGGAAGGAGAAGCGGCTACCCGTGGTTGTGGAACTCGACGCGCCAGGTCCACTCACTGCGGTCCGCAGCGTTCGACCAAGCGCACAAGATCCCGACCTCGCCGCCAGGCAAGATCACCGGCATCCCGATGTCCTGGTCGTCCGGCCAGATGTTCCGCCGCGTGACGTCGCCGTCGCTCACGTCGAGCACCGCGATCGGGGAGGACTCGCCGCCGGTCAGTCCAGAGCCGCGCGCGACGACCGAGCCGGACGCATCGCGAACCTCAACGTCGAGCCGCTCCGGCGCCGCGTGGACCAAGATCCGATCGAACGAAGCCGTGCGCGCGTTGGCGAACTCGAGGCCGGTGGCCGCTCCGTCGGGATTGCGGCGGTGCCAGATGCGGTCCATGTTGTGTCGATACCCGGGAACGCGTGCGCGTAGTCGCGCACCCTTACTCCGGCACCTCTTTCGCCGGGAGCGCGCGCGCGCGGACGTACGCGACGAGTCCCACGGGCAGCGGGAGCCAGAAGTTGACGAGCCGGTACCCGAGCACCGCGATGAAAGCGATGCTGCGCGGCGACCCGAACCCGACGGAGATCGCGACGAGCGTCGCTTCCATCACGCCGAGCCCTCCCGGCGTCACCGGGATCACGGACAACAGGTTCGCCACCGCGTACGCGACCAGCAGCGCACCGAAATGCTGGTGATGACCGACAGCGAGGAAGAACAGATAGAGAACGGTTGCGTCGAGGAGCCAGTTCGCGAGCGCGAACACGAACGCATGCCGGAAGCTCCGTCCGCTCAGCACCGCACGCGCTTCGTCCGCGATGTCGCACGCCGCGCGGGCGAGCTCGGCCGCGTTCACGCGCTTGATGACTCGGTGGAGCGCGCGCGCGACGGCATTCACGACGGCGCCGGCGAGCTCCCGCCGGTACGCGAACAGAAACACGACGCCGATCAAGCCCGCGAGCAGCGGGATGATGATGAGCGCGGTCGCGACGTACCCGGCCGGTACGGCCGACTTCGCGAGCGAGTACACCAACCCGGCGAGGAACAACACGGCGAGCGCGATATCGCTCACGATCGCGGTGAGCAAGACGCCCACCCCCGTGCGGCGCGCGCCGACGCCTTCTCGCTGCATCGTCTTAACGTTCGCGACCGTGCCGGCAGCCGCACCGCCCGGGATGAGGTGGCTGATGAAGAAACCCGCCATCACTCCTTGGCCGGCGGCGAGCAGGGAGACGTATGCGCCTTGCGCGCGCAACACGGTCCGGTACAACGCGACGTACGCAAGGAGCGCCGCCGCTTCCACGAGCACGCCGAGGGCCATGAGCGGGAGGTGGGCGTGCCGCAGCGCCGCGAGGTTCCGCTGCAGCCCGCCGAGCCGCGGGATCAACAGATACAGAGCGATCCCGAGCACGAGCACGTAGAAGACGCGCTTGATCACGGAACGTTCATCCCGGGCGAGGGCATCGCCCCAAACGCTACGTCATCGTCGCGAGATCCGAGGACACGAGGCCCAAGAGCTGCTCGCCGTAGCGCTGCACCTTGAGCGCGCCGACTCCCGGGATCGTGCGGAGCGCGGCAGCGGTCGACGGCTTCGCGCGCGCGATCTCGGCGAGCGTCGAGTCGTGGAAGACGACGTATGCCGGAACCCCCGAGCGCGCCGCGACATCCTTGCGCCACGCCTTCAGACGCTCGAAGAGAACGCTGTCGCGCAAGGCCGCGCCGATCATGGCCGCCGGTGTAGCGCGCGGCTGCTTCTTCTTAACCGCGCTCGGCGCATGAGCCGGCTCGGCCTCGTCGCGCGGCCTGATCTCGGCGAGGAACGGGGACGGACGCGGCTTCGCACGCCGCTCGCCCTCGCGCGCGCGCGCGTTCGAGATGAACAGCCGGCGCCGCGCGCGGGTGATCCCGACGTAGAAAAGCCGTCGCTCCTCGGCGATGTCCGCTTCGCTCTTCGCGAGGCCGAACGGCAGCTCGCGCTCTTCGACCCGCGGCAAGAACACCACATCGAACTCGAGGCCCTTCGCGCGATGCAGCGTCATCAGCTGCACGCCGCGCCCGTCTTCCTCGGGCGCGTGTCGCGCGCGAAGGTCGATCACCAGCTCGGCGAGCGTTCCCTCGCCGAACTCCGCCGTCAGCTGTGCGAGCCGCGAAAGATCCGCCTGCCGGGTCGCTTCGTCTCCCCCCGTGTACGCGCCGCGCGGGTCGTGGCCGAGCTCCCCGAGGATGGATCCGACCGCCGCCGCGGCGGATTCGTTCGAGCGGCGGCGCGCTCGCGCGGTGAACGCGCGGAAAGCGGGACGCGACAGGAACGATCCGTCGCGCACCTGGTACGGGATCTTGGCGGCAGCGAACGCCTCTTCGAAGTCCTCCGATCTGCCGTTGATCCGGTACAGCACCGCGATCTCTTCCCAGCGCACCCCATCCTCGCCATGCAGCCGCTTGCACTCTTCGACGATCGCGCGCACCTCGGCGGCGCCGGTGTCGTACGAGGAGAGCTTCGGACGTGGTCCCGGCTCGGCGTTGGGACGCAGCCGTTTGTCGGATCCGCCGAGCCGCGGCGCGAGCCGGTTGGCGATCTCGAGTATCTCGGGTGTCGAGCGGTAGTTCCGGGTCAGGGTGAATACGCGCGCGCCCTCGTACCGTTCGCCGAAGCGCAGCAGGTAGTCGCGGCTCGCGCCGGTGAAGCCGTAGATCGATTGATAGTCGTCGCCGACGACACAGATGTCGTCGCGCTCACCGATCCACGCGTCGAGCAACGATTGCTGCAAGAGGTTCACGTCCTGGTATTCGTCCACGGTGAACGCGCGATACCGCATCTGGACCGCTGCGCGCGCACGCTCGTCCGTACGCAGCAGATCGACCGTTCGCTCGAGCAGATCCTCGAAGTCGATGACGCCGGCGCGCTCCTTCCGTCGCTCGTAGTCGGCGTACAGACGGCTCATCAGCTCGGCGGGGATCGGCGATTCATGGTCGCCGAGCCGCTCGACGTACTCGCGCGGCCCGATCCTGCGATTCTTCGCCCACTCGATCTCAGACGCGAGATCGCGCAGCGCGGTGAAGCGGTGCGGCATCGGCAAGCGCGACGCGAGCTGATGCAGCAGCTGCCCTTTGTGGCCGAGGAGCTCGGGTTGCTCCGCCGAGAATCGCCTGAATTGCGCGAGGGCTTCGGCGTGAAACGTCATCGCGCGCACGCCGGACGTGCCGAGCCTCGCGAGGCGCGCGCCCATCTCGCGCGCGGCCTTGACGGAGAAGGTCACGGCGAGGATCTCGCCCGGGACGAACTCACCCGAGGCGACCTGCCAGGCGATCCGTCGCGTGATCGTCGTCGTTTTTCCCGTTCCGGCTCCGGCGAGGATGCAGACGGCTCCTCGAAGGGCCTCGACCGCCGCGCGCTGCTCGTCGTTCAGGCCGGAGAAAACGGCATCTTCGCTGGTCATCGCGCGCGCCGTCGCCGTCATGCGGGCACTGTACGGGGAGGGTGTGACAGAACCTCGGAGCGCGGGAGGAGGCCCTCGGATCCAACGCGAAGATAGTCACCGGACGAATCGGACGGTTACTGGAGTTGGCGCCCGCTTGGGTTTACTCTCTACACAGATACTGGGAGGAGAGGCATGGTCTCCAAGAGACTGATGCTCGCGCGAGAAGCGATCCGGGCCTTCAACGACGGGTGGCTGAACACCATCTCCGGCATGAGCGCCGCCGACGTTATCTACATCGACGACGAGTCCGGCATCACGGCGCTAGGCCCCGACGACTTCAAGCGCGTTGCAGCGAACATGCGGCGTGCGTTACCGGGTGCGCTCACCGCGCCGACGTACGAGGAGCGGGGTGACGTCGTCGAGGTCCGCTCCTTGATCGACGGTACCGACAAGCAGTTCGTCGAGGTCATCGAGTTCGATACCGACGATCTCATCGTGAAGGTCACGGCGCATTACGGGGATCTGAGCGTTTCGAAGACGGCCTGATCCGGTCGTGTTCCCGGCTTCCGTGACACTGCTTTAGCCGCGCGCTATAAGCCTTCGAGGACCCAACTCGAAGGAGCGGTCACGTGTCCCTCTTCCCCAGAAAACGCGACACCATCTCCGTCGACGACCAAGACGCGCCGGATGACCTCAGTGCGCTCGAAGCGCGGCTGGACGCGCTCCAATCAACGGCGGCCGAAGAGCGCGATGCCGAGCTGAACGCAATGGTCGTTTCGCTCGACGAGCTGCGCGCACGCATCGACCGGATCGCGACGCAGACGGTCGCGCTCGACGACGCGATCGAACGCGTCGCCACCGAAGGCGCAGCCGCCGCGGCGGGCACCGCCGGAGCGATCGAAGCGGTTCGCCGAGCCGTCGACGACGGCGTCGCACGCGTGGACGGCTCGGTGCGCGCAGGGCTCGACGGGGTCGCAGACCGGCTGGCGCAAGCGACCGAATCCGCGCCGGCGGTCGAGGCGCACCTCGAGCGGATCGAAGAGAACGGACGTGTGCGTTCGGCGCGCATCGACGCGCTCGCGGAGCAGATCGCCTCGTCCGGCGCGAACGCGATCGCCGTCGTGGCTTCGCTGCGGCGCGAGCTGGCCGAAGAAGCTTCGCGCGCCGCCGACGACACGCAACGACGGTTCGCCGAGCTCGCCGCCTCCGCGCAGCGGCTCGGCGAAACATCGACGGCGCACGGCGCGCGCATCGAGACGGTCTTGCGCGCGCTCGACCGGCTCGGCGACGAGCTGACGCAGCGCGCGACGGCGGCGACCCGTTCGATGGCCGAACAGCTGCGCGCGCTCTCCGCCGAGCTTCGTACGCGCGCGGACGCCACGGCACGCTCGGTCGTATCGGCCGTCGACGCCGCAGCGCACGACACCGAAGAGCGGCTTAGCGCGCTCGCCGAGCAGAACACGGAGACGCGCGCGCACCTCGCGTTGCAGATCCACCGGCTGACCGAAGAGAACGAGGCGCGGGCCGAACGCTCGGACGCTGTCATGGCGTCCTTCGCCAACGATCAAGCCGCGCGCGCCGCCGATCTCGCGCTCCGGCTGGAGCAGCTCGCGACGGACCTCGCCGCGCGCGCGCTGGTGCAGGAGGAACGGATCGACGAGAAGCTGGCCGGCGTCGCCGGCGCGGAGCAGCTGCGAGCGGTCGCCGACGATCTATCCACCACCCGAACGGGGCTCGCCTATTCGATATCGCAGATACGCAAGGAGATCGACTCGTCCGCGGGAGCGCTCGAGGCGAAGATCGCCGAGCGGATCGAGGCCATCGCGACCGCGTCGAGCCAGGATACGCACGCGCTGTCACACGACATCGAAGAGGTGCGAACGATGCTCTCCGCCGGGATCGAGCACATGCGCGCGACGCTCGAATCGCAGATCGGCGAAACGGTGAACGAGATCGCCGAGCTGCGCGCGCGCTCGGAGCGAGAGCTCGGATCGATGCGCGTGCGGCTCGACGATGCCATCGCAGGATTGGACGGAACCATGCGGACGAAGCTTGAAGCGTTCGCGGCAGACGACGCGACGCGCGTGAGCGTGCTGCAGGAGCTGCTGACCGCGACGAACGAGCGCGTCGATGCCGGGCTGCGCTCGCTCGAGAATCGGATGATGCGCCACCTCAACGGGCGCGAGAAGGCGCACGAGGAACAGCGCGCATCGTTCCTCGCCGCGCTCGAGCAGGCCGTGGAGTCGATCGGAGAACGCGATCGAGCGCGGCTCCAGAAACGGTTCCGGTCTGCGTTCCGCCGCGGGGCCGCGCCGGCGCAACGGATCGAGCTCGCGCCGGAACCGATCGAGCCGAAGGCGAAGCGCGCGAAGAAGAACGCGAGCTAGCACTTACGTGCGCGCGGCTACTTCCGTGCGGCTGCTGCGAGGTCCGCGTTGCACTGCGCGATCGTGGTCGTGATGGTCGCGGTGTTTTCCGAGAGGTCAGCCATCGCCTTATCGCCGGGCAATAGC
>JBHELL010000043.1:0-5487 GCA_046263075.1 Actinomycetota bacterium
TCCTCGGCATCACGCGTCACGCCGCTGCCGCACTGAGCCGCGAAGGACGCATCGGCTCGATCGAGCCGATGCGTCCTTCGCGGCTCAGTGCGGCAGCGGCGTGACGCGTGATGCCGAGGATCGCCTCCTCCGCGGTCATCCCCAGATGCGCGCACGCGAGCGCGACGACGAGCTGGAGGTTCTCCGAATAGCTGGTCCCCGGGTTGAAGTCCGTAGACAACGCAACGCGGACGCCGTTATCGATCAGCATCCGCGCCGGGGCGAACGGCGCGCGCGTCATCATCGACGCGCCGGGCAGCAACACGCCGACACTCTTGGCGCGCGCGAGCGCCAGCGCGTCCTCTTCGGTCGCGTGCTCGAGATGGTCGGCGCTCACGGCAGCGAACTCGGCGGCCAACGCCGCTCCCCCGGTGTGATCCAACTGTTCGGCATGGACCTTCACGCCGAGCCCCGCCGCACGCGCGGCTCGCAAGATCTCGCGGCAGTCGTTGATCGCGAACGCACCGCGGTCGCACCAGACGTCGCAGAACTCGGCGAGGTTGCCGATCGCAGGCATCATCTCGCAGACCATCTCTGTATACGTTTCTGCGTCGTTCTCGGGCGGGACGACGTGCGCGCCCATGAATGTGCGCACCACGTCCACGGGATGGTCTAGCGAGGCCGCGATGCGCAACAAGCGCCGTTCCTGATCAGGTGTGAGGCCGTAGCCAGACTTCGCCTCGACCGTCGTAACGCCGAACGATGCGAACCGGTCGAGCCGCGCGCGCGCGAGCGACCGCAGCTCCTCGTCGGACGCCGCGCGCGTCGCGCGCACCGTGCTCGCCACGCCCCCCGCGTGATACGGCTGCCCACGCACGCGCGCGCCGAACTCATCCGACCGATCGCCTGCGAACACCAGATGCGTGTGGCAGTCGACGAGCCCGGGCACGACCGCCGAGCCGCGCGCGTCCACTTCTATGGCATCCGGAACGAGCTCGACCTCATGCCGAACGTCGTCCGTTTTCCCGACCCAGCCGATGACGCCGTCGAGCGCGGCCGCAGCGCCGTCCTCGATGATCCCGAGGATCCCGTCACCCAGGGCCGGCGCGCAGGTAACCAGGCGCCCCGCGCCCGTGAGGACGAAGTCGGCTTTCAGTGTTCGGCGATCAGGTCGTAGTTCCCCCACGTGATGTCCGAGCACAGCTCCTGCATGCGTGCGGCGAACTCCTGCGTCTCGGGGCGGTCGTTGTTCTTCGCCGCTTCCTCGTAGGACGAGAACGCGACCGAGATGACGTACCGGCCGGGGTTGTCGCGGTCCGCGAGTATCGATGAGGTCGGCTTACCCGGTGCGGCTTCCGCGTCGTACCCGCCGAGCATCTCTTTGACCATCTTCCGCATCTCGTCGATGTTGTCGATCTTGAAACGGATGTGCTGGACGTACAGACCGTGATCACTCATCGGAACCCTCCTCAAGCATCGGGATGCGCACGCCGCGCTCCCGTGCAACCTCGATCGCCCGATCGTATCCGGCGTCCGCGTGCCGCATGACGCCCGTGCCGGGGTCGTTCGTCAGCACCCGTTCCACGCGCGCGGCGCCGTCCGAGGTCCCGTCGGCGACCACAACGACGCCGGCGTGGATCGATTTGCCCATCCCGACGCCGCCGCCGTGATGGACGCTGACCCACGACGCACCGCTCGCCGTGTTCAGAAGCGCGTTGAGGATCGGCCAGTCGGCGATCGCGTCCGAGCCGTCGCGCATCGCTTCGGTCTCGCGATACGGAGATGCGACCGACCCGGAATCCAGGTGATCGCGTCCGATCACGATCGGCGCGCGCACGACGCCGCGTGCCACCAGGTCGTTGAACGCGAGCCCCGCACGATCGCGTTCGCCGTAGCCGAGCCAGCAGATGCGCGCGGGCAAACCTTGGAACCGCACCCGCTCGCGCGCGAGCCGCAACCACCGCTGCAGCCCGTCGTCATCCGGGAACAGGGACGCAACCGCATCATCGGTCGCTGCGATGTCGGACCGCTCGCCGGACAACGCCACCCACCGGAACGGGCCGCGGCCTTCCTCGAACAGCGGGCGGATGTATGCCGGCACGAAGCCGGGATACGCGAACGCGTCTTCGAAGCCGCCGGCTTTCGCTTCGCCACGAAGGTTGTTGCCGTAGTCGAACACCTCCGCACCGTTGCGCTGCATCTGCACCATCGCTTCGCAATGCGCCGCCATCGACTCGCGCGCGCGCTTCACGTAGCCGGCGGGATCCTCGCGCCGCAACGCCGCTGCTTCGTCGAGGGTCGTCGCCGCCGGTATGTATCCGTTGAGGGGATCGTGTGCCGACGTCTGATCGGTGACGACGTCGACTGGGTGCGCGCGGCGCGCGATATCGGGGAACACCTCCGCTGCGTTGCCGAGCAGCCCGATGGACACCGACTCTCCGGCCGCGCGCGCGTGCTCGGCTCGACGTAAAGCCGCGACGACTCCATCGGCCTTCTCGTCGAGGTATCCCGTCTCCAGCCGCCGCTCGATCCGCGCGGGATCGACTTCCACGCAGATCGCGACGCCCTCGTTCATCGTGATCGCAAGCGGTTGCGCGCCCCCCATCCCGCCGAGCCCCGCGGTCAGCACGACGCGCCCGCGCAACGAGCCCCAGCCACGCTTCCGAGCGAGCGCACCGAACGTTTCGTACGTGCCTTGCACGATCCCCTGCGAGCCGATGTAGATCCACGAGCCTGCTGTCATCTGCCCGTACATCGTGAGCCCGGCTGCTTCGAGCTCCCAGAACGTCTCCCAGCTCGCCCACTCGGGCACGAGCATCGCGTTCGAGATCAGCACGCGCGGCGCGAATGGGTGCGTCCGGAAGACGCCGACCGGCTTGCCCGACTGGATCAGCAAGGTTTCGTCGTCGCCGAGCCGCCGCAGCTCGCGGACGATCGCATGGAACGCCGGCCAGCTCCGCGCGGCCTTGCCGCTGCCGCCGTATACGACGAGATCCTCGGGGCGTTCTGCAACCTCGGGATCGAGGTTGTTGTGCAGCATCCGCAGCGCGGCTTCTTGATGCCAACCCTTGCACGAGATGGCCGAGCCACGCGGCGCACGGAGCTCCACGACGTCCAGCCTAGTACGGCGTTAGCAGTGAACCGGCGAGCGCATCGCGGTGTGCACGTGATCGCCGGCCACAGGCCACTCCCCCTTCGACGCCGAAAGCTCGGCGAGCGGTGGCGGGAACGTGGCGGGCTCGACTGCGACGAACCCTCGCTCGCGATAGAAGCCGATCATGTCCTCGTCGGAAAGGAGCCAGATCTCCGAGGCGGCGCGCGTCCCTGCGAACGCGCGCGCGGCGGTTACCAACGAGGTCGCGCCGCCACGCTTCCTGTGCTCCGGAAGAACGTAGACGTCGTCGAGGATGAAGAACCCCGCCCGTTCCTGGACCCTTGCCACTCCGACGACCGAGCCGTCGTCACGGACGCCGAACCACCAGCCGTCCTCGAGCGCGGATCCCATGCCTTCTGCGCGGAGCAGCCCCACGAACGGGTCGACGCCGTCTCGCGACAGCGCGGAGACGATCACGGCACCTGCCACGGCAAGGCGCCAATCACCGACTCCGCGGCGCGAAGGAGCGTGCCTTCGCGCGCCATCTCCGTGGCCGCTTCGATGTCGGGTGCAAGCGCACGGTCGCTCGTCAACGTCGCGACGCGTTCCCGGATCGCGGCAACGACCGCGCGTGAAGGAGCCGACGCTTCGAGCGGCGCGCGCAGGTCGAGCGCCTGAGCCGCACACAGCGCTTCTATCGCGACGACCGTCTGTGCGTTGCGCAGGGCTCGACGGAGCTTCAGGCCGGCGTCCCATCCCATCGAAACGTGATCTTCCGTCGTGCCGGACGTCGGGATCGAATCCACGGACGCAGGCACGGCGAGCCGCTTGCACTCCGCGACGAGCGACGCTTGCGTGTACTGCGCCAGCATGAAGCCCGAGTTCACGCCGGGATCCGGAACGAGGAATGCGGGCAACCCGTTCGAGTGCGCGGGATCCAGCATTCGGTCGGTGCGCCGTTCGCTGATCGACGACAGCTCGGACGTCGCGATCGCGAGCAGGTCGAGTGCGAAGGCGAGCGGCTCGCCGTGGAAGTTGCCTGCGGATTCGACCGCACCGGTCTCGTGTAGCACTACGGGGTTGTCGACCTCGCTTCCGAGCTCGGCCTCGGGGACGCGCATCGCATGCAGCGCAGACGCGCGGCACGCACCGTGCACCTGCGGCGCGCATCGAAGGGAGTACGGGTCCTGGACGGCGTGCGCGGTCGATCGATGCGACGCCACGATGGGCGCGTCCGCCGTCATCTGCCGCATGAGGCGCGCGCTGCGGATCTGGCCCGGTTGCTGCCGCAGCATGTGCAGCTCTTCAGCGAACGCGCGATCCGTGGCCAGCAACGCTTGCACGGTGAGCGCGCAGACGATGTCCGCCGTGGAGAGCAACAGCGCGAGATCGTTCAGCGCGAGACACAACATCGCGAGCATGCCCTCGGTGCCGTTGACGAGCGCGAGTCCCTCCTTCGCAGCCAGCCGGACCGGCTCGACGCCGGCGTCCCGCGCGCCGGTGCGGACGCCGTCCTTGAACACGTCGCCTTCTCCGATGAGGGCGAGCGCGCAGTGCGCGAGCGGCGCGAGGTCACCCGACGCGCCGACGCTGCCGTGAGTCGGAACGACCGGTGTCAGGCCGGCGTTCAGCAATGCCGCGATCCGTTCCACGAGAAGCGGGCGCGCGCCTGCGTGGCCCGCCGCGAGCGTCCGCGCGCGGAGCAGCATCATGCCGCGCACGACCTCCTCGTCCATCGGGTCGCCGGCGCCTGCCGCGTGCGAGCGCACGATCGCGTGCTGCAGCTCTTCGACCTGCGACGGCGGGATGTGCGCGTTCGCGAGCGCGCCGAACCCCGTGGTGATCCCGTACACGATGTCGCCGCGGGCGACGATGTCTTCGACGAGCCGCCGCGCAGGCTCCATCCGCTTCGCGACACCGCTGCCCACCGAAACGGGCGCGCGCTCTCGCGCCACCGCAACGACGTTCGCGATCGACAGCGGCTCGCCGGTGATCGTGACCGTCATCGAGACGCGAGCCCTGCGAAGAACGAAAGAAGCACTGCGCACGCCGCGCGCACCGTGATGTCGGAGACATCGGCGGACGGATCGAGCTCGGTGACGTCGATGCCGGCAACGCGACGCTCTTTCCCGAGCAGGAACGCCGCCTCTTGCAGCTCGGTCGGCGACAAGCCTCCGGGTCCGGACGCAGGGGCTCCCGGGGCGAACGCGCGGTCCAGCACGTCCATGTCGAAGTCGACCCAGACGCGTTCGGCGCGACCGAGGAAACCGAGCGCACCTTTCACCGTGCGCCCGATGCCTTGCTCGCGCACCTTGGCCGCGGTGATCGAATGGATCTTGTGCTCGAGCGCCCAACGCGCGTGCGGCTCCGCGTTCGCGAACCCGTGGATGCCGACCTGCGCGACGTTCGTCAAT
>JBHELL010000044.1:0-3845 GCA_046263075.1 Actinomycetota bacterium
CGCCGTCCTTCGTCCCTGTCGGGTGCACCTCGAAGTGACAATGCGTCGGCGTCGTCGGGGCACCCGTGTTGCCGACGTACCCGATCACGTCGCCCATGCGGACGTGCTTGCCGATCACGATCCCCGGCGCGAACCGATCGAAATGACCGTAGTAGAAGTACGCGCCGCTCGGCTGCTGCAACCACAACCCGTTCCCGGATACCGGCTTGGCGATGTTCATCTTCCAGACGAGCCCGTCCGCGACGGCGACGACCGGCGTTCCGCGCGGTGCGAAGATGTCGGTGCCTGCGTGCTTCACGTAGAACGGCGAATACCTCGGCGCTCCGTAATCGTCACCCATCCAGACGTACCCGAGCACCGGGAACGGGGCGAAACCGCGCCGGAGATCGTCGAGCGTGAGCGGCGCTCCGCCTTTCTCTTGCTCGAGGAGTTGAAGCAATCGCGTCGTCGTTCGCGACGGAAGCTTCGGCCGCGTCAACCACTCCTGCACATCCGACGCGATCTCCGCGGACGGCGTTGCCGGCTTCGTGACGAGGCTCGACGGCGTCGAGCCTCCCCCCGTCTGCAGCGCCGGTGGCTGCGTTGGTCGAGAGGGAGGCTTGGGTTTCGTCGACGGCGAGGGGGACGGCGCGGGCCTTTGGGTCGGCGTCGGTGACGGAGAAGGAGTCGGCGACGACGAGGGCAGCGGGAGTGGAGGCAGCTGTGCGTGCCCGGTCGCGGGTACGACGACAAGGACGGCCATCGACAGGGCCGCCGGGATGATGAGACGACGCACGAGCCTCATAGTGGATTCGGTGGGTTGTGTTTTCGACGGGCGAACCGCAACCCCTCCTATCCAAGCAACGACCAGCGCAGCGATGCGTGGCGCGGAGAAAGGACCGAAGCGCCCCGATTTCGGGCGCTTCGGTCGGGGGGACTGACCTGCGCTAGACGCGCGCGCCGAGCTTGCGCAACTGCTCGAGGCGTTCGTTCAACGGCGGGTGGGACATGAAGAGCTTCGTGATGCCGGGGCCCCGTGGGAGTGGGCTCTGCAAGAAGATGTGCGAAACCGCGGGGTTCACCGCGAGCGGCGGCGTCGTCTTGGATGCGGCGTCGATCTTGATCAGCGCGCGCGCGAGCGGCGTTGCGTCTCCGAGCAGGTGCGCACCGCTGGCATCGGCCTGCGCCTCACGCGAACGCGATACGGCCATCTGGATCATGAACGCTGCGATCGGCGCCATGATGAACGACAGCAACTCGCCGAGCCCTCCCCCTCTGCGATCGTCGCGACCGCCGCCGCCGAAGATCGTGCTCCACATCGCGATGCGCGCAAGCATCGTGATCGCTGCGGCAGCGGTCGCAGCGACCGCTCCGATGAGGATGTCGCGGTTCCGCACATGCGACAGCTCGTGCGCGAGAACACCGGCGAGCTCCTCTTCGTTCAAGACGGCGAGGATGCCCTCCGTCACGGCAACCACGGCGTGCTCGGGGTCTCGACCCGTAGCGAAGGCGTTCGGTTGAGGCGCCGGCATGAGGTACAGGCGAGGCATCGGCATCAGGCTCTTCTGCGTCAGCTCGCGGACGATGCGGTACAGCCACGGCGCTTCCTGCTCGGTAACGGGACGCGACCGCGTCATCTTCAAGACGATCTTGTCGCTCCACCAATAGGAGACGAAGTTCATCACGACCGCGATGAACAGGAACAACCCCATGCCCCCCGTCGCGCTCCCGAAGAACGCGCGGCCGATGACGTTGCCGACGAGCACGAGGAAGCCGCCGAGCGCAGCCATGAATACCCATGTTTTGAGCGTGTTACGTGTCATCCGTTCCTGCCTCCATGCAGCGTGATCGCTGCACGTCGATGGTATCGCTGCCGGAAGTGTCCCGCTCGTGCCTGAGAAAAGGCTTAGAGACGTCTACGGTCCCGCGATGAGGGTCGAATGCGGCGAGAAGTGGTTGAACAGCTCCGGGTAGATCGAAACGGCGGCTACGACCAGCACGAGCAGCACGAGCGCAGCGGCGATGAGGACCGGCGCGCGCACCGGCTCGGCGTCCGATGGCTGTCGCAAGAACATGCGCGCGCCGACGGAGAGGTAGTAGTACAGACCGACGACGGTGTTCAGCACCATCACGGCGGCGAGCCACGTCGCGTGCCCGTCGATCGCCGCGCGGAACACCACGAACTTCGCGAAGAAGCCGGCAACGTTCGGCACCATGCCTGCGAGCCCGAGCAGGAACACGAGCCTCGCTATCGCGAGCTTCGGGTCTCGCTGACCGAGGCCGTCGTAATCGGAGATCAGATTCGCAGGCTTCGCGCGTCCCACGGCGATCGCGACGGCGAACGCGCCGAGGTTGATGAACGAATAGATCAAGATGTAGGTCAGGCTCGCGCCGAACGCGTTGCGTTGCACCGTCGCTCCTTGGTTCGCGACGACGCCGAACGGCAGCAGCATGTATCCGGCCTGTGCGATCGACGAGTATGCGAGCAGCCGCACCATCTGCGTCTGTTGCAACGCGACGACGTTGCCGACGGTCATCGTCAGCGCGGCGAGGATCGCGAAACCCGGCGCCCACACATTCGTCTGGTAGCGGAACGCGATGAAGCAGATCTGCAAGAGCCCCGCGAACCCGGCCGCTTTGGACGCGACCGATAGGAACGCGGCCACGGGAACCGGGGAACCTTCATACGTGTCCGGCGCCCAGAAGTGGAACGGTACTGCCGAGACCTTGAACGCGAAGCCCACGACGACGAGCAAGATGCTTGCGAACACCAGCGGGTCGTGCACGCGTCCTTGCAACGCGGTTGCGATGGCTTCGAGATTCGTCGATCGAGCCACTCCATAGATCAACGACATTCCGAACAGCATCACGGCCGACGACAGCACGCCGAAGAGGAAGAACTTGATCGCCGCTTCATTGCCGCGCTGGTCCGGTTTCCTGAATCCGGCGATCAAGAAGCCGGGGACGCTCACCGTCTCGAGCGCAACGAACAAAGCGATGAGGTCGCCCGCGCTCGGCATGATCAGCATGCCGAGGAGGCTCGTGAGCAGGAGGAAGTAGAACTCCCCTTGCATCGACCGCACGTGCTCGTCCAGGTAGTCGGCAGAAACGAGGATGATGATCCCCCCGACCGCGACGAAGAGCAGCTTGAACAGGATCGCGTAGTTGTCGAGCACGAACATGCCGCCGAACGTCGTCCGGTGCTCACCCCACAGCGTCCCGAGGCAGATCCCTGCGGCTGCGATCCCTGCGAAGGCGATCGGCGCGTTGAAGATCTTGAAGCGGTGCGGCAGGAAGAGATCGATCACGAGAACGGCAAGCAAGGCGCCGGTGATCGCCACTTCGGGCGATATCGCGTGCCAGTCGATGCTCAATGCGCCCATGTCACCCGAAGACCCTCGTCAGACCGGTGACGGCCGCGTTCGTGACGTCGAATATCGCGCGCGGATAGATGCCGAACGCCAGGACGGCGAGCAAGAGCGGCGCCCAGGCGATCCATTCCCCCGTGCTGATGTCGAGGATCGTGGTGTCGTTCGCCCACCTCTCCCGAACCTGACCGAGGTTCAATCGCTGGATCAGCCAGAGGAAGTAGCCCGCGGTCAAAATCGTTCCGACGCCGCCCAGAACCATGTACGTCCGGAAGAGCGGGTTCGACAGACCGCGAGCAGGGTTGAATGCCGCGAGCAATGCGAACACTTCGCCCCAGAAACCGGCGAGCCCGGGCAAACCGAGCGACGCGATGGCGACGAAGACGAAAACGGAGCCCATGCGCGGGAGCTTCTGCATCAGACCCGGGCCGATGTCGTCGATCACGCGCGTGTGATAACGCTCATACAGCGATCCGGCGAGGAAGAACAGCATGCCGG